>NZ_JAGRQY010000124.1:0-11136 GCF_018223905.1 Klebsiella sp. 28 | reverse complement strand
GGCCGCCCCCTGTGCGCTCCCGGCGCCATGAGTGACATAACGCAGACGATTAACCGGGAGCGCAAACTACGCTGAAGCCACAGATAACATAAACAACCACACTGCAGTGCTTCCCCTCACCCTGGCCCTCTCCCGGAGGGAGAGGGAACCGTCCGGCTGGCCGCGCAAGCGCAGCGCCGCCGGGCGATGGCAGCAGGCTCGGAGCCGCATCTATGCCGGGTGGCGGCTCGCACCTGACTCGGCCTACAACCCCTACCATTCGAATCAATCGCGGTTTTTGTAGCCCGGACAAGGCGCGCCAGGCGCCGCATCCGGGAATGCAACGGCGATGACGTTACTTCTCCCTTTTCGCGAATTCGTCTTTGGCTTTCTGCAACTGCTGCTGGAAGGCCGGGTTGGTGTGCAGCGTAGCGACCACCGCGGAGCCGACGATGCGCGCCGCATCGACATCGCTCTGCCAGTGATAGCCGCAGATCACCCGGCTCTCGCCGAGCTCATAGCCGCGCTTCAAAATGTCGTTTTGCCGCTGCGGGTTGATCTCCGCCAGCACCAGGGCGGTGGCCCAGCCGATAGAGGTATGCCCGGACGGGTAAGAGCCGTTTTTCGCCAGCTTGTCCTGTTCGGTGGTGTTGCAGGTGGAGACGCCATAGAACGCAAACGGGCGAATGCGCATGTATTTCTCTTTCGCGCTGCGGGTCGCCAGGTCGCCGGCGTCTTCAATCATATTGGTCAGCAGTTTGTGAAGCTGCGGCGCGTCTTTCTCGGTGATCGGCGAACCAAAGGCGCTGGAGAAGGCGTTGGCTACGCCGCCCGCGCTGAGGTTGGCATCCTCTGCCGCCAGCTTCCCGCGCTCGGTATTGCGCAGCAGACGTCCTTGCTCATACATCGCCTGATCGTTTAAAAATGCGATACTGCCCACCGCCGGTGGTGGTGGCAACAGCGCCAGGCTGTCGATGGCCTGGGCATTGGTCAGATAGTAGAGATCGGGCTTGGTGGTGACATCGTTCCCGGGGGGAACCAGAGCAAAGGCGTTAACGGAGAAGAAACTGGCCAGGCAAAGGGCAAGAACACGCTTTTTCATTAGAATTTCCTTACGTCATAATCATTCCAGAGAAGACAGTCCTGTGCTGTCACATTTCTGTCATCTTTAAGTAAAAGTGAAAATGGTCGGGAAAAAATTGCCGTGTCTCGCAAAAACGGCTTTTTGTCTGCTTAATGAGCAACCATACGCGATTTCAGACTGTCGTACTTACCACCCTGGCGTTTGGGCGCTAACATAGCGGGATTGCAATGACAGGAGATGTCCATGAGCGAGCAAGCCATTCGTTTAACGCAATACAGCCACGGAGCCGGTTGTGGTTGTAAAATTTCCCCGAAAGTGCTGGAAACTATCCTGCATAGCGAGCAGGCGAAGTTTGTCGACCCAAACCTGCTTGTCGGCAACGAAACCAGCGATGATGCCGCCGTTTACGATCTCGGTAATGGCACCTCGATCGTCAGCACCACCGATTTCTTTATGCCGATTGTCGATAACCCGTTCGACTTTGGCCGCATCGCCGCCACCAACGCCATCAGCGATATTTTCGCTATGGGCGGGAAACCGATTATGGCGATTGCCATCCTCGGCTGGCCGATCAACACCCTGGCGCCGGAAATCGCTCGCGAAGTGGTGGAGGGCGGGCGCTTTGCCTGCCAGCAGGCGGGGATCGCGCTGGCGGGCGGCCACTCCATTGACGCCCCGGAGCCGATCTTCGGTCTGGCGGTCACCGGCGTGGTGCCCACCGAGCGCATCAAGAAAAACAGCACCGCCCAGGCGGGTTGCAAACTGTATCTCACCAAACCGTTGGGGATCGGCGTACTGACCACTGCAGAGAAAAAATCGCTGCTCAAGCCAGAGCATCAAGGGTTAGCGACGGAGACCATGTACCAGATGAACCTCGCCGGCGCCGCGTTTGCCGCCATCGACGGGGTGAAGGCGATGACCGACGTCACCGGCTTTGGCCTGCTCGGCCACCTCAGCGAGGTGTGCCGCGGGGCCGGCGTGCAGGCGCAGCTGCGCTATGCCGATATCCCGAAACTGCCGGGGGTGGAGGACTATATCGCCGCCGGCGCGGTGCCGGGCGGCACCGGGCGCAACTTTGCCAGCTACGGCCATCTCATGGGCGAGATGCCGACGGAGTGGCGGGATCTGCTGTGCGATCCGCAGACCTCCGGCGGTCTGCTGCTGGCGGTGACCCCGGAGGCGGAGGCGGAAGTTCAGGCCGCCGCGGGCGGGCGACCCATGATCGAGATCCGTTGATTCGATGCGGTTGTTTATTGCAGAAAAACCGAGTCTCGGTCGGGCTATCGCCGATGTGTTGCCTAAACCGCACCGCAAAGGCGATGGCTATATTGAGTGCGGCAACGGGCAGGTGGTCACCTGGTGTATCGGCCACCTGCTGGAGCAGGCGCAGCCGGACATCTACGACAGCCGCTATGCCCGGTGGAATCTCAACGATCTGCCGATTGTGCCGGAGAAATGGCAGCTGCAGCCAAAGCCCTCGGTCACCAAACAGCTGAATGTCATCAAGCGCCTGCTCGGCGACGCCGAGGAGGTTATCCACGCCGGCGACCCGGATAGAGAAGGGCAGCTGCTGGTGGACGAAGTACTCGACTACCTGCAGCTGGCGCCAGAGAAGCGTCAGCAGGTGCAGCGCTGTCTGATTAACGATCTCAACCCGCAGGCGGTGGAGCGGGCGATCAACCGTCTGCGCGCCAACAGCGAGTTCGTGCCGCTCTGCGTGTCGGCGCTGGCGCGGGCCCGCGCCGACTGGCTGTACGGCATCAATATGACCCGCGCCTACACCCTGCTGGGGCGCAACGCCGGCTATCAGGGGGTGCTCTCGGTGGGGCGGGTGCAGACCCCGGTACTTGGCCTGGTGGTCCGTCGCGATGAAGAGATTGAAAATTTCGTCGCCAAAGATTTCTTCGACGTGAAGGCGCATATCGTCACGCCGCAGGAGGAGCGTTTTGTCGCCACCTGGGTGCCGAGCGAAGCCTGCGAACCTTACCAGGATGAAGAAGGGCGCCTGCTGCATCGTCCGCTGGCCGAGCATGTGGTTAAGCGCATCGAAGGCCAGCCGGCAATCGTGACCGGCTATAACGATAAGCGCGATTCCGAACCCGCGCCGCTGCCGTTCTCGCTGTCGGCGCTGCAGATTGAGGCGGCCAAACGTTTCGGCTTCAGCGCGCAGAACGTGCTGGATATCTGCCAGAAGCTGTACGAAACCCACAAACTCATCACCTATCCGCGTTCGGATAGCCGCTATCTGCCGGAAGAGCACTTCGCTGGCCGCCATGCGGTGTTGAATGCGATTGCCGTCCATGCGGCGGACCTGCTGCCGCAGCCGGTAGTGGATCCGGAGATCCGCAACCGCTGCTGGGATGATAAAAAGGTCGACGCGCACCATGCGATTATCCCAACCGCCCGCAGCAGCCAGGTGAAGCTCACCGATAACGAAGCGAAGGTGTACACCCTGATCGCCCGCCAGTATCTGATGCAGTTCTGCCCTGACGCAGTGTTCCGCAAATGCCAGATTGATCTTGAGATCGCCAACGGCAAGTTTGTCGCCAAGGCGCGTTTTCTGGCCGAGGCGGGCTGGCGGACGCTGCTTGGCAGCAAAGAGCGCGATGAAGAGAACGACGGCACGCCGCTGCCGGTGGTGGCCAAAGGCGATGAACTGCTGTGCGAGAGGGGTGAGGTGGTGGAGCGTCAGACCCAGCCGCCGCGCCACTTTACCGACGCCACGCTGCTGTCGGCGATGACCGGGATTGCCCGCTTCGTGCAGGATAAAGATCTGAAGAAGATCCTCCGCGCCACCGACGGCCTCGGCACGGAAGCGACCCGCGCAGGGATTATCGAGCTGCTCTTCAAGCGTGGTTTCCTGAGCAAAAAGGGGCGCTATATCCACTCTTCGGAGGCCGGCAGGGCGCTCATTCATTCCCTGCCGGAGATGGCCGGGCGACCGGACATGACCGCCCACTGGGAGTCGGTGTTGACGCAGATCAGCGAGAAACAGTGCCGCTATCAGGACTTTATGCAGCCGCTGGTGGGGACGCTGTATCAACTGATCGATCAGGCGCGCAGCACGCCGGTGCGTCAGTTCCGCGGCCTGGTGGGGCCGGGCGGGGCGAAGAAGTCGTTCAGCAAAGGTAAAGGGAAGCCGAAAGGCAAAAAAGCGGTAGACGATACCGCGCCGCCGCCGCAGTAACCCGCCGGTGGTCGCGAGGATGAGTTACCCCGCGGCCACCGCTTCTCCGCCAGTCAGGCCAATGGTCTACACTAAACAGCCGGGAAGAGCCTGGACGCGGGGCCCCTGAGCAGGGGATGCCCGCTGCGCTTTTCCTGATGCCGATGCCCCATTTCTCTCACAGGCGATAAGGAGGACCCGTGAAATATATTGCTATCAGCCAACCGGGCGGCCCGGAGGTATTGCAGATCCGCGAAGGGGAGATCCCCACCATCGGGGAGCATGAGGTGCTCATTGAGGTGAAGGCGGCGGGCGTCAACCGGCCGGATATTCTGCAGCGCCAGGGTCTGTATCCCATGCCTGAGGGCGTCACCCCCGTGCCCGGCCTCGAGGTGGCGGGCGTGGTTGTTAAGGTCGGCGCGCAGGTCACAGCGTTTATGCCCGGCGATCGCGTTTGCGCGCTGACCAACGGCGGCGGCTATGCCGAATACTGCGCCGTGCCGGCAGGCCAGACGTTGCCGATCCCGGCGGGCCTCAGCTTTAGCGAAGCGGCCGCCATTCCGGAAACCTTCTTCACCGTCTGGGCGAACGTCTTCCAGCTGGGTAAGCTGCAGCCTGGCGAAATCATTCTGGTCCACGGCGGCGCCAGCGGGATTGGCACCACCGCGGTCCAGCTGTGCCACGCGCTGGGGATGACCGTCTATGCCACCGTCGGCCAGGACGAAAAAATTGCTGCGCTACGTCCCTATGCTACGGCGATTAACTACAAAACCGATGATTTTGCCGAGAAAATCGGCCAGCTGACCAACGATGAAGGGGTGGATGTCATTCTGGATATTGTTGGCGGCCCTTACTTTAACCGCAACCTTGGGCTACTGAAAAAGGATGGACGACTGGTCATCATCGGCTTTATGGGCGGGCGAATCGCTCATGAGGTTGATATTCAGACTCTGATGCTCAAGCGAGCCACCGTCACCGGCTCGACCATGCGCGGCCGGACGGCGGCGGAGAAACAACAGATTGCCGAGGCGCTGCGCCGCCACGTCTGGCCGCTGCTAGAGGCAGGGAAATGCAAGCCGCTGATCTACGCCAGCTACCCGATGGCGGAGATTGCCGAGGCCCATGCCTGTCTGGACAGTGGTCAGCATCTGGGGAAAGTGGTGATCACGATGACGTCGTGAGACGCATCCCGGCGGGCTGCCGCCGGGATGGAGTTAGGGGAGGTTAAATCACGCCCTGGGCCAGCATAGCATCCGCAACCTTCACGAAACCGGCGATATTCGCGCCGCGCACGTAGTTGGTCTGCTTCGCTTCGCCGCCGTACTGCACGCAAGCGTGGTGGATATCCAGCATGATGTGATGCAGACGGGCATCCACTTTTTCCGCTTTCCAGCCCATGCGCGCGGCGTTCTGCGCCATCTCCAGACCGGAAGTCGCCACGCCGCCGGCGTTGGCCGCTTTGCCCGGGGCAAACAGCACGCCAGCTTCCAGGAACAGGTCGGTTGCGGCGATGGTGGTCGGCATGTTGGCGCCTTCCGCCACGGCCTTGACGCCATTGGCAATCAGCTGGCGGGCGGCATCGACGTCCAGTTCGTTCTGGGTCGCGCAAGGCAGGGCAATATCCACCGGCACTGACCACGGCTGCTGGCCTTCAAGATAGGTGAGGCCAAATTCGCGGGCGTAATCGGCCACGCGGCCGTGGGCACGCTCTTTAATGTCGATCAGGCGGGCCAGTTTTTCTTTGGTGAAGCCCGCTTCGTCAACGACGGTGCCGTTGGAGTCGGAGGCCGTCACCACCCGCGCGCCAAGCTCCATCGCTTTCTCAATGGCGTATTGCGCGACGTTGCCGGAGCCGGAAACCGCCACGCGAGCGCCTTCGAAGCCGAGGCCGTGACGTTTGAGCATCGCTTCGGTGAAGTAGATCAGGCCGTAACCAGTGGCTTCCGGACGGATCAAGCTGCCGCCAAAGGAGAGTCCTTTACCGGTGAAGACGCAGGCGCTGTTGTTGGAGAGCTTGCGCATCATTCCGGCCATAAAGCCGACTTCGCGACCGCCGACGCCGATATCGCCCGCCGGTACGTCGGTATCCGGGCCAAGGTGGCGATAGAGTTCGGTCATCAGCGCCTGGCAGAAACGCATCACTTCGCCATCGCTCTTGCCTTTAGGATCGAAATCGCTGCCGCCTTTCCCGCCGCCCATCGGCAGAGTGGTCAGGGCGTTTTTGAAGGTCTGCTCGAAGCCAAGGAATTTGAGAATCGACAGGTTAACCGACGGGTGAAAACGCATCCCGCCTTTATACGGGCCGATGGCCGAGTTGAACTGCACGCGCCACGCGCGGTTGACCTGGACCTGATTGCGGTCGTCCACCCACACCACGCGGAACTGGATCACGCGCTCCGGTTCCACCAGACGTTCCAGCAAAGCAAGCTGACGATAGCGCGGATTTTCCTCAAGGAAAGGCCACAGGGTGGTCATCACCTCCCGGACGGCTTGAGCAAATTCGGTTTGATGAGGATCGCGCTGTTGAACGCGGGTGAGAAAGCCTTCCAGAGTGCACGTCTGATCCATAGATATCAGTTCCCCTTATGGTTGTGGTTGCATGTATTTATTATGATTCGGTCCTTGAAAAAACCGATTTTCCGACTATAACACCGCTAATCCTTAGGCAAGCAAGGAAAAATTGAGCCGACAACAAAATTTATAATTGCCCGCTCGTCATAACTAAAAGCGATGACGAGGCGGCGGGCGGATCAGCGGACGGAAAGGGTGGGGCGCTGGGCGATAAAGGCGTGCAGCAGAGGAATATCGGCCGGGGCGAGATCGAGGGCCAGCGCTTCTGTGGGAAGGCACCAGCGCAGCTGAGTGTGATAGTGGGCCAGCGGCGTGCCCTGAAAGTGCGGCACCCACCAGGCGTGCAGATGGATCCGGCGGCCGGAGACCTCCCGCTGATGGCTAGCGATATAGCAAGCCGGGCGGGCGATGATGCCCATCTCCTCCTGCAGTTCGCGGACCAGCGCCTGCGGCTGGCTTTCACCCGGCTCCACTTTGCCGCCGGCGAACTCCCACATCCCCGGCTGGTCGGCGTGGGGCGGACGCTGCGCCAGCAGAATCTGGCCATCCTGTTCAATAATGGCGGCGACAACATCAATCATTTTTAGCATAAGCATCAAGGTTAATAAGACGAATATGGCCTATTATCACCGCCATAGACCGTAACTGACAACCGCCAACCCTGCTGGAGACCTTCGTGCTTGATAGCCACCTGCATCCGCGCCTTAAACCCCTGCTTAACGCTGTCGCCGGCGCCCTTGACCGCCCCGGCATCTCACCGGACGGGCTGACGCTGGTTGGTTTTGCCATCGGCGTGCTGGCTCTGCCCTTTCTGGCGCTGGGGTGGTATGGCGCGGCGCTGGCGGCCATTCTCCTTAACCGCCTGCTGGATGGCCTGGACGGCGCTCTGGCGCGGCGGCGCGGGCTCACGGACGCGGGCGGCTTTCTCGATATTGCGCTGGATTTTCTCTTTTACGCCCTGGTGCCGTTCGGCTTTATTCTGGCGGATCCGCTGAACAATGCCCTGGCGGGCGGCTGGCTGCTGTTTGCCTTTATCGGCACCGGCAGCAGCTTTCTCGCTTTTGCCGCCCTGGCGGCCAGGCACCAGATCGCCAATCCCGGCTACGCCCATAAATCGCTGTACTATCTCGGGGGACTGACGGAGGGGACGGAGACCATCCTGTTGTTTGTCCTCGGCTGCCTGTTTCCGGCGCATTTCGCCTGGCTGGCGTGGCTGTTTGGCGCGCTGTGCTGGCTGACGACGGCGACGCGCATCTGCAGTGGCTACCAGACCTTAAAGCGGGTAACGACCACAGCGTAAACGGGGTATCGCGCGTCGCCGACAAAGGGCGACGCGCTGAGGCGGGGCGAGTTACTGACTGCTTTCCGGGCCGCGCTCTCCGCGGGCCACCGGATTGTGCGGGTTGCTGCTCCATTCGTACCAGCCGCCGTCGTACACCGCGACGTGCGGCCAGCCCATGGCGCGGGCATACATAAAGGTTTCCGAGGCCCGCCAGCCGGTCCCGCAATAGAACGCCACTTGCTGGCTTGGCAGAATGTTCCACTGGCGCCACAGGGTAGCGATATCGTCAGCGCTGCGCATGGTGCCGTCCGGGTTATGGAAATCCTCCATGTGCCTGGAGTCGCTCCCGGCGTGGCCCCAGCGGGCGCCAGCGATGTCGCCCTTCGGCTTGATATAGCTGTAGCCGCTGGTGGTGCCGATAAACTCCGGCCACGAGCGGACGCTGACCAGCGAGGCGTCCTGACGATGCAGCAGCCCGCGGGCTTGTTCGGTATCCAGCATCAGCTGCGGCTGGCCGGGGATCGGCGCGCCGAAATCAGGCGCCGGCTGCTGCGCCGGCGGCATACCGCGCTCTACCGGCAGCCCGGCGTCGGACCAGGTCTGCCAGCCGCCGTCAAGCAGGCGCACGTCTTTGACCCCGGCGTACAGCATGATCTGCGCCACCCGCGCTGCGGCGTAGACGTCGCGACCATAGAGGATCACCGTGGTGTCATGCCGGATGCCGTGCTTCGCCAGCATCGCCTTCAGCTGCGCGTCGGACACTTTATTCCACAGCGGTTCGCTCTCCACCTCATTGGTATCGATATAGCCCGCGCCAGGGATATGGCTCAGCAGATAGAGCTTCGGCGCTCCCCAGGCGGCTTCAAACACTTTCCAGTCGCCTGCCGGGGCGGCGGCGACCGCTTTCCCTTGCTGTAGGTCGTGCAGCCACTGGGGGTAGACCAGCTGTTCAAAGTGCGGCAGCTTTTGCAGACGGTCGGTCTGGCTCAGCGCATCGCTCAGGGTGCTGAGCCGGGTGAAACCCGTTTGTTTCAGCCGCGCCGCGACGCTGACGTTATCCTCCGGGCTGCCGTACAGCGCGATGGGGGTATCGGACTGGAGCTGGTGCTGCTTAGCCCAGGCGCGGAGCTGATCGTCGCTCATGGCGCCGAGCCAGCGGGCGGAAAGATTGAGGGCCTGCGGCTCATGGCCTTCCGGGCCGTTGGCGCGCTGCGGCCAGCCGTTGTAATAAGCGCTCAGCCGGGTGTCGATGGCCACGCCGTGCTGCTGTTGCAGGTGGGAGAGAGTGAGCGCTGGCATGGTTTCAGCGGCGCAGGTAGTGGAAGCAGCAAGCCCCATGAGCAGGGCGAGTGCGGTCAATTGAGAAACACGTTTCATCGAAATGCCCGACGGTAAAAAGTGGAGGGCGTATTCTCCACTCGCCAGGCGCCGATTTCTTTGCGGTAACGCAGGTTTGCACGCTATTGTCCTTCATTGCCAGCGCTCCATCGCCAGGCAGCGCCCCGTCGGCGGGCAGTCCTCGCGATCGTGGGTCACCAGGATCGCCGGAATGGCCTGGCGGGCCAGTTCTTCAAAGACCCAGCGGCGGAACCCGGCGCGCAGGCTGGCATCCAGGCGGCTGAAGGGCTCATCAAGCAGCAATGCCTCGGGGCGCGCCAGCAGGGCGCGCAGCAGGCTCACCCGCGCCCGCTGCCCGCCGGAGAGCGTGGCCGGATCGCGCGGGGCGAAGCCCGCCAGCCCGGCGCGGCTAAGCGCTTCCTCCACCGCGGTTTTTCGCGCCTCGCCGCGCACGTTCTCCGGCAGCGCCAGCTGTAAATTTTGCCCGACGCTGAAATGGTCGAACAGTAACGGGTCCTGAAACAGAATGCCGATGCGCCGATGCTCTGTCGGCAGCGTATCGCAACGCCGTTCGTTGAGCCACAGTTCGCCTCGGGCGCGAAAATCGCCGGACAGGGCGCCAATCATCCAGGCAAACAGTGTTGATTTCCCGCTACCGGAGGGGCCCATCAGCGTCAGCACCTCCCCCGGGGCTACCGAAAAGGCGACCTCCCGCAGCAGCGGCTGGCGTCTCACGCTCAGAGCCAGATGGTTTACGGTTAGCACTAGCGAAGTCCTCGTCGATAGCGGCCTGCCAGCCAGGCCAGCAGAGCGGTCAGGGTAAAGCATACCGCCGGCAGCAATAATTGCCACAGCGCCTGAGCGGCGAGCGTCTGCGCCTCGCCGCCGCTGCTGAGCGCCACCGCCTGGCTGGTGAGCGTCGGAATTCGGCCAGCCCCCAGCCATAGCGTTGGCAGATACTGCGCGATGCTCACTGAGAAGCCCACCGCCAGGGCGGTCAGCAGTGGGCGAGTTAGCGAAGGCAGGGTCAGCAACCAGAAAATACGCGTCGATCCCCAGCCGAGCGTGCGGGCGACAACCGTCAGCCGCGGATCGCGCTGGCGCCAGGCCGGGCGCAAAATAAACAGCATCCAGGGCACCACCCACAGCAGATGGCCCCACAGGACGGTCCACCAGTCACCGTCAAGCCAGGCATACAGCGCCAACCGGTACTGGCCGTCGGCCAGCGGCAGGGCCGGCAGGACCAGCGGTAGCCAGACCCAGCCATCGCCTCGCGCCGGGCCGCAGGCCAGCCACAGCAGGCAGACAGCCGCGCCGAGGGCGCAGGCCGCCAGCGCCAGCCCAAGGCTGTTGCCCAGAGCATCCATCTGCGGCGGCGCCGAGCGCGCCAGCCCCGCCAGCAATAGCGCGCCCAGCAGACCGCTCAGCGGCAGCAGCGCCGCCAGCAGGCGGCCGGGCAGGGCATGAGGATGCGGGTGACGAACACCGTGCAGATCGGGCTGGTACTGGCGCTGTAGCCGCCATCCGCCCCAGGCGACCAGCGCCAGCCCGCCGAGGATCGCCATCAGCAGCAGGCTGGCCAGCGCCCCTTTGGCCTGCTGCAGCTCATCGCCCTGGCTTAACCATTGCCACGCCAGCACGGCGAGGGTGGGCGGATTGCCGGGCCCCAGCACCAGGGCGACGTCTACCGCCGACAGGCTCCAGGCGGTGGTGGCC
>NZ_JAGRQY010000123.1:0-19818 GCF_018223905.1 Klebsiella sp. 28 | reverse complement strand
GCTGCCGGCGGGTCACTCAGACGTCTGAACTGCGGGAGGCGATGACGGAGAGCATCACCTCCGATACCCTCACTCTGGTAGAAGTGATGCTGCCGAAAATGGATATCCCCGATTTCCTGCGCGCGGTGACGCAGGCCCTTGAGGAGCGAAACAGCCGCGTTTAATCGGTATGCCGTTTGGCAATCATCAACGGTCTCCCGGCCAGCAGCAGCCAGGCCGGGAGCATCACCATACACAACAGCGGCAGCAAAGTCGTATCCGGGACCACCACGGCGGCCATAAACAGGCTCAACCAGCCGTCGCGAGTGACGACCAGCACCATGCCGAGGATCGCGCAGGAAACGGTGATTGCCGCCGGCACCGCGTCAACATGAGCATGCAGCATCAGCCCCAGCGCTACCCCGACGAACACCGCCGGGAAAATTCGCCCGCCGCGAAAGCCGCTGGCTGAGGCAAGAACCAGGGCCGCCAGTTTGACCAGCGCGATAAGCAGAAAATCCGCGGCGGTTAGCGTCTGGCTGAAGGCCAGCTGCTGCATCTCATCCAGCCCTTTAAATAGCGTTAAGGGCCCGCCTATCGTCCCCACGATCCCCAGCAGCAGCCCGCCGATGCCGAGGGTCAGGATTGGATTTTTCAACCGATGCATCAGGGCATGCAGTCGCGGCAGACACCAGACGGCCACCATGCCGACGGCGATAGCGATCAGGGCGACGATAATACCGCTGAGAATATCAACGAAGCGCATCTGACCATAGTGCGGGATCGGCAGCGAAAAATGGGGATGGAAAAACAGACCCGTCGTCAACGCGCCGGCGGCGGCGGCGAGGAGGGGAGCAAAGAGGCGATCCCACAGTGGCGTATCGTTGCTGCTATTGAGGGTTTGCGAAAAAATCAGCGCGGCGGCAACCGGGGTACCGAAGAGGGCACCGATGGTGCCTGAGGCCGCGAGGATGGTCCAGTCCAGCGAGCTGACGCGCGGAAACAGACGGGAGCCGACGGCGACAGCCAGCGCGATATTCACCACCATAATCGGATGCTCCGGGCCGAGGCTGACGCCGCCGGCGAGGCCGAGGATCAGCGCGGCCAGGAGTCCGGGCAGCGCGCCGGTGGCAATGGGAGCGCCGATTAACGACTCGGTCGCTGGATCCGGCCCGGCGTGCCCGGGGCTGTAACGAATGACCAGACCCACCGCGATGCCTGTCGCCGTCAGCATGGCGATGATCCACAGCGGGCTGTCGGCGCTCACCCCCAACTGCGCGGGCAGATTGCTCCACAGCACGCGCTGCAGCAGCGCGGCAACCTTCATCGCCACGATCAGGATCAGGCTGCAGGCGATGCCTATCAGGATGGCCGGCACCGACAGGATCAGCATTGTTCTGGCGCGAGGATGGAGCATGGAAATGTCCTTGTAAAAGTGCTGGAGCACTACTTTGCCTTCGTCAGCGGAGACCGTCGATGCAAATGGTGCTGAAACGATAAAGTTAAGGTGACATCTGATATCCGGCGCGTCCTTTACAGGCTACCTTGCATAGATTACAAACTAAATGTGACCTGTGTCGCTAAACAAGGGGCGTCTGCGCGTTGGACGTTGTTGTTAAGCCGCCATGAATTTACAGTGTGCCAAAAGATTTATTTTGACTTTAGCGGAGCCGTAACGGAATGACAAAATTTGCTTTAGTAGGAGATGTCGGGGGGACCAACGCCCGCCTGGCGCTATGTGATCTGGCGAGTGGAGAGATCTCTCGCGCAAAGACCTATTCCGGGCTCGATTACCCCAGTCTGGAGGCAGTGGTGCGCGTCTACCTCGAGGAGCACCAGGTAACGGTCAACGAAGGTTGTATCGCCATCGCATGCCCGATTACCGGCGACTGGGTGGCGATGACCAACCATACCTGGGCTTTCTCTATCGCCGAAATGAAGCGTAACCTCGGCTTTGCCCATCTGGAGATAATTAACGATTTTACCGCTGTTTCAATGGCCATTCCGATGCTGAAAGCTGAGCACCTTATTCAGTTTGGCGGCAGTGCGCCGGTAGCGGGCAAACCGATCGCCGTTTATGGCGCCGGGACCGGGCTCGGCGTGGCGCATCTGGTCCACGTTGATAAGCGTTGGGTCAGCCTGCCGGGCGAAGGCGGTCATGTTGATTTTGCCCCGAACAGCGAAGAAGAAGGGATCATTCTGGAAGAGCTACGCGCCGAGCTGGGGCATGTTTCCGCAGAACGCGTGCTCTCAGGTCCCGGGCTGGTCAACCTGTATCGCGCGATTGTCAAATCGGACGGCCGACTTCCGGAGAACCTGCAGCCGCGTGAGGTGACCGAGCGAGCGCTGGCGGACAGCTGCACCGACTGTCGTCGGGCGCTGTCGCTGTTCTGCGTCATTATGGGACGCTTCGGCGGTAACCTGGCGCTGACCCTAGGGACGTTTGGCGGGGTGTATATCGCCGGCGGCATCGTGCCGCGCTTCCTGGAGTTCTTTAAAGCCTCTGGTTTCCGCGGCGGTTTTGAAGACAAAGGCCGTTTTAAAGCTTATGTTCAGGATATCCCGGTTTACCTGATTGTGCATGATAACCCAGGCCTGCTGGGCTCCGGCGCGCATCTGCGTCAGACGCTGGGCCAGGTGCTTTAAGCATTCTTCTCCCGGGCTACCGTCGTAGCCCGGATGGCGGCGCTTTCCGCTCTCTACAGATTCATCAGCTGGCGAAACTCTTTCACTTTACTGCGACTGACCGGAACCTGAAACTCCAGGTCACGCAGGCGCAGCACATAGGTGTTGTTGAACCACGGCTCAATTTCCCGAATTTTGCTGAGATTTACGCAATACGAGCGGTGGCAGCGGAAGAAATGCGCGGTGGGCAGTTTGCTGCAGAATTCAGTAATGTTCATCGGCATGACGAATGACTCCCGGCGGGTATAGACGAATGTCATCTTTTCATGCGCCTCGGCATAATAAATATCATGAATACTGGTGACGATGATCCGCTCATCTTTGATCAGATTGATGGTGTCGTTTTCCCGTGGCGCCGCGCTGGCTAATCCTGAAGCAGCGTTATTTTGCTGCTGCCAGGCGGTGGTCAGCTTTTGCAGCATATTGATGATGCGCGACTCCTGGTAAGGTTTCAGGATGTAGTCAAATGCTTCCAGCTCAAAGGCTTCCACCGCATGTTCTTTCCACGCGGTGATAAAGACGATAAAAGGTTTATGGGCAAACTGGCTGATGTTTTGCGCCAGCAGAACCCCGTCGAGCGACGGAATATTGATATCGAGAAAGATGGCTTCGACCTTGTTGTGCTGGAGAAATTTCAGCACGTCCAGGCCGTCGTCAAAGCTGCCGACGATCTCCATCTGGCTATGGGTGTTAATAAGCCAGGAGAGCTCCTGCTGGGCCAGAAACTCATCCTCCACAATGATAACTTTCATCTTTTCTCCGCTCATGACAACAGCGACTCCGTCAGCGCCTGCGGCGTAGAGTTATTGGGGACATAAAAGGCGATTTCGGTTCCCGGCGTCAGATTGCGGATATGCAAACCCTCGCCGTAGAGAAGTTTCACCCGATGATGCACATTGAGCAGGCCGATTTTGTTACCCGGCATCTCATCGGCTTCCACGCGGGCGACCACGGCGGGATCGATACCGTTGCCCGTATCGCGAACGCTGATGCGTACCCGATTTCCGCACTCGTTAATGCCGATCGTCACCACGCCTTTGCCTTTACAGGGTTGAATACCGTGAACAATGGCATTTTCCACCAGCGGCTGGATAAGCAGGCTCGGGATCACGCAGCTGACGTCGTCGTCAATATCGTAGATGACCGTCAGCTTGTCGCCGAATCGCGCCTGTTCAATAGCGATATAATCTTTGATCTGATACAGCTCTCGTTTGATATCAATCTGCTCATCGTCTTTTAATTCGATGTTATAGCGCAGGTAGCGCGACAGATTAAAAATGAGCTGGCGCGCGGTGTCCGGATTAAGGCGAATCGAGGAGGAGATCGCGTTCAGCGCATTAAATAAAAAATGCGGGTTAATTTTGCTTTGCAGGGCGCGCAGCTCCGCTTTGTTGGCCATCTCCCGCAACTGTTCGGCGCGGGAGACTTCCAGCTGGGTGGAGATTATTTGCGACAGGCCAATCGCCATCTCCTGCAGCGTCGAAGTGATGCGATGGGCGTGGCAGTAATAGATTTTTAGCGTGCCGGTCACCACCCCTTTTTCCCACAGCGGGATCACCATCAAGGAGTGGATCTCCGGGGTACGGTGGGCTTCGTCATTGTTTTTTATGATGATTTTCCCATAACGAATCGCCTGCCGGGTGGTGGGGCTAATCATATCGTCGTGGCGTTGATAGTTGGCTTCACCGACGCCCACGTAGGCCAGCACGTGCTCGGTATTGGTGATCGCCACCGCGTCGGCGGTAATGTCGCGGCGGATAATCTCGCAAACCTGGCGCAGAGAATCGCTGTTAACGTGTCGAAACAGCGGCAGGGTTTTGTTGGCGATATCGAGCGCCAGTTTCGCCTGCCGCGCCGCGCTGGCCTCCTTTTCCCCTTCAACGCTCTGCACCAGCAGCACGATAAAGCCGATGCAGACGCTGCCGAGGATCATCGGGATACCAATTTTCGAAACAATATCTACGCCGAGACTCAGGGAAGGCGCCCAGACCACCACCAGGATCATGGTCAGAGTTTCACAAATCATCCCCGCCAGAATGCCGATTTTCCACCGTTGTTCGCGGGCCACTTTACGATTAATCAACCCCGACAGCAGGCCGGCGACAATGCTGGTGATAAAGCAGGGCACCGCGGTCACGCCGTCGATATCAATCAAATAGCGGTGCACGCCGGCAATCGCCCCGACAATCGCGCCCACCCAGGGACCAAACAGGATCCCACCGGACATCACGGCGATAATGCGGACGTTCACCAGGGACCCCTCAACCGGGACGCCGGACCAGGTACTAAATAGCGCGAACAGCGAGAAAATGGCTGTCACCGCCAGCAGCTCTTTCGGAGTATGGGCCGACTTATGCAACAGTTCGCGGAACAGGCGCAGGCGAATAAGGAAAAAGAGGCAAATAAGCATCAGGGCCGCACGATCATAGACCGCCAGCATCATAGTAAAGATTTCGTGCATGGGTGCGCCGCGTCAGTGGCCAGAAAGGGACATGATAAAAAACCTGACGGCAGAAGACCAGCCGTGGAACCATAAAGCGGAAAAGTCGCACTTTTTAAAGGGGATTAATTAAAAAGCATCGCGATAGCGGCGGTCTTCGCCATTAACGATAATATTCTGTGTTAAGAAAGATATCAGTGTGTTACCACTTTTATACAACCCGGGATTATTCCGCCAATGAACTGCCGCATTTAGCGCAGTCGATACCCGTTTTATATGCCAGGGAATATTTTTTAACGGGCCTCTCGACAACATGAATTTTTTCAGGTTATTTTCTAAACGAGCCGCAACAGCGGCAGCGTCGCTCGGACGGTCCGGGCGCTAACGTTAATTAGAGGAACCTATGGCTGAATCCAGTCCTGAACGCCGTTTTACGCGTATCGATCGTCTCCCTCCGTACGTTTTTAACATTACTGCTGAACTGAAAATGGCTGCGCGTCGGCGCGGCGAAGATATTATCGATTTCAGTATGGGTAATCCCGATGGCGCGACGCCGCCGCATATCGTGGAAAAACTCTGCACCGTTGCTCAACGGCCTGACACCCATGGTTACTCTACCTCGCGGGGGATCCCGCGCCTGCGTCGCGCCATTTCACGCTGGTATGAAGAACGCTATAACGTCGATATCGATCCGGAATCGGAGGCGATCGTCACCATTGGTTCGAAAGAGGGGCTGGCGCACCTGATGCTGGCGACGCTGGATCATGGCGACACCGTACTGGTGCCGAACCCCAGCTATCCGATTCATATCTATGGTGCGGTAATCGCCGGGGCGCAGGTGCGCTCAGTGCCGCTGGTGGAAGGGGTGGATTTCTTCAACGAGCTGGAACGCGCCATCCGCGAGAGCTATCCGAAGCCGAAGATGATGATCCTTGGCTTTCCCTCAAATCCGACCGCGCAGTGCGTCGAACTGGATTTCTTTGAAAAGGTTGTCGCTCTGGCGAAGCAGTATGACATTCTGGTCGTCCACGATCTGGCCTATGCCGATATCGTGTATGACGGCTGGAAAGCGCCCTCCATCATGCAGGTGCCCGGCGCGCGAGATGTCGCCGTCGAGTTCTTTACCCTGTCGAAAAGCTATAACATGGCCGGCTGGCGCATTGGCTTTATGGTGGGTAATAAGACTTTGGTGAATGCCCTCGCTCGTATCAAAAGCTATCATGACTACGGGACTTTTACTCCGCTGCAGGTGGCGGCGATAGCTGCGCTGGAGGGCGATCAGCAGTGCGTGCGCGATATTGCCGAACAGTATAAGCGCCGTCGCGATGTGCTGGTCAAAGGGCTTCATGAGGCCGGCTGGATGGTGGAGTGTCCGAAAGCGTCTATGTACGTGTGGGCGAAAATACCGGAACCTTACGCCGCCATGGGGTCGCTGGAGTTTGCGAAAAAGCTGCTTAATGAAGCGAAGGTTTGCGTCTCGCCGGGGATTGGCTTTGGCGACTATGGTGATACCCACGTCCGCTTCGCGCTGATCGAGAACCGGGACCGTACGCGCCAGGCGATCCGCGGTATCAAGGCGATGTTCCGCGCGGATGGTCTGCTGGCCTCCGCGAGCTAGCGCTGCGGGCAGCACGGCAAAATAAAAACGGGAGCATGAAGGCTCCCGTTTTTTTTGACACCGCTGCAGTCTAGATCATCAGGGCAAAAGTACCGGCCCAAACGATGACCATAAAAGAGAGGCCCATAAAGAAGTATTTCACGACTCATCACTCCACGCGCTTGTGCGACGTTCAAATGAATTAATTGTTCTGTTTTTCAAGGGCTGTCGCCAGTGTAACTTCACCCTGCAGCAGCCCGTAATTCTGTGCGTTTAGTGCTCCAGATGGCGCTAATGTACGCCTAAAAAATCAGGGAAACAAGAGGCATTTTTTTATTAATTTTTAGTTACTTACGAGTGTCGTGATTCGGCGACACATTAATTTCACAGGGTAATAAATTTAGCGCCAGCGACGCGAAGGAAACGGGTTTTAGCGATGGGGCGGGCGGAGAAGGCCAACGAGAGCGCGCGGCATTATCTTTGCCACGCGCCGCCGTCGGTTCAGGGCAGGTCTGAGGCGCGCTGTCGCCACTCGGCCGGGTAGTGTGCCGGGATAAAGCGCAGCGTCAGCGCCATGAGTAGCAGGACGCAGATCGCATGCCAGGACCAGTCAAGCGTGTAGTTCCCGCTCAGGCTACGCAGCAGGCCTGAAAGCCAGGGCGACAGACCGGCGATGATAAATCCGATCCCCTGCATAAAGGCTACCAGCCTGCCGGCCACCGCCGGTTGTCCGGCGTGATCCAGCGCCAGCACCAGGCACAGAGGAAACGCGCCGCCCAATCCCACGCCGCAGGCAATGGCCCAGAGCGCAGAGAAATGCTCTGGCAGCCAGATAAAGCCGCAGAAGCCAATCAGCTGTAGCGCCAGCGCTAGCAGAAGAATCTGGCGCCGATCCTCCTGGCGAGCCAGCGCCGGGAGCAGCAGCGCGCCGGCGGTTTGCCCGACGGTCAGCAGCGCCAGCAGCGAACCGCTGTACTGGGCGCTGTCGCCTAGCTGGATGTAGTAAGGAGGCAGCCAGGCGATCAGGCTGGCGTAACCGGCATTGATCAGTCCGAAATAGAGTCCCAGCGTCCAGGCGCGGCGCTGGCCAATAATCGCGACCCGGGAGGAAGCGCTGGTCTGATGCGGTGCGCGAGGCAAATGCCGACAAATCGCCAGCCAGCTGAGCAGAGCCAGGAGCGCAGGGAGCGCCCACCAGGCTAGCGCATCATGCCAGGCCGCGCTATGTGACGCCAGCCATGGGGTGAACGCGGCGCCTAACCCGCCGCCGCCCATCAGCGCCGCTGACCATAGTCCCATCACCAGCGGCGTCCGTCGGGGAAAGAGGTGCTTAATTACCGCCGGGATGGCGGCCTGAATAATGCCGATGCCAATTCCTCCGGCCAGAGCGCTGGTGAGCAGTAAGCCACTATTCGGGGCGATTTCCCGCAGCAGGGCGCCTGCCGCGATAATCAGCAGGCTCAGCGCAATACTGCGCTTTTGACCGATATAGCGATCGACCCAGCCAGCGGCCAGCGCCAGCACCCCCATCGCGATCACCGGCAGCGCGGTCAGGAGTGCGGCCAGGGTATAGCTCATGCCGCTGGCTGCGCGGATGTCCGGCAGCAAAGGACCAATGGAGGTAAGCAGCGGCCGCATATTGATCCCAGTCAGTACCAGGACTGCCAGCGTCAGGTTCTGTCGCAGCGCTGGTGTCATGACTGCCGTTCCGCCCAGCGCTGATAAAGTTCAGTTCCTTCCGGCTGCGGGCGATGATGGATCGGCAGCGTTTGCTGGGCCAGCGGCTGCTGCAGCTGCTGATAAATCGCGGCGGTCGAGAGCTGAAAAGGCTCCCCGTCCTGATTGCTATTGGCGAAAAACACTTCCCGCACGCCGGTTAAATAGAGCGCGCTCAGGCACATAGGGCAAGGTTGTCCGCTGGCATAGATGACGCATTCGCGCAACGCCGCGCTTCCCTGTCTGGCGGCAAGATCGCGAACGGCGTTCAGTTCGGCATGCGCCGTTGGGTCACCGCTCAGATGAAAGGTATTGACGCTTTCAGCGACAATCTCATCATTCCGCACCAGCACGGCGCCGAAGGGGCGCCCACCGTCAGCAATGTTTTGTTTTGCCAGCACTAATGCGCGCTGAAGATAACGATCGTGAGCGGACATAGTCACTCCTGCATAAAACGATGTTAAAGGTGAAATATGTTGAGGGTCGTGCGAAGAGGGTACGTCTCTTGTTTTATAAGTTAAAAGACTTATTTATGATAATGCCTATTGGAATTTCTTATAGGTGGGCCGATGCTTCTGCGCCAACTTTCCTACTTTATCGCTGTGGCTGAACATTGTGGCTTTTCCCGCGCCGCCGCGGCGCTGCATGTCTCCCAGCCTGCGCTGTCACAGCAGATACGCCAGCTGGAAGCGATGCTGGAGGTTCAGCTTTTCGACCGCTCTGGCCGACGTATTCGCCTGACCGATGCCGGTGAGATCTGGCTGGAGTATGCCCGTCGCGCGTTACGCGACCTTGAGGAAGGTCGGCGCGCCTTGCATGACGCAGAAGATCTCCAGCACGGTAAACTCCGCATTGCTATGACGCCAACTTTCACTACCTATATGCTGGGCCCGCTGATGGAGGCGTACTACCGACGCTACCCTGGAGTAAAAGTGCTTATCCAGGAGATGAACCAGGAGCGGATGGAGGCGATGCTGCTGGAGGATGAACTGGATGTGGGGATTGCCTTTGACGACAGCCGGTCACAGGAAATTGTGGTTCAGCCGCTACTGACGGAAACGCTTGCGCTGGTGGTGAGCCGTGCGCATCCGCTGGCAGGAGAGCGCGACTTGCAACTGCAGGCTCTCGACGCCCAGCCGCTAATTTTACTGAGCAGCGAGTTTGCTACCCGCGAGCAGATTGATCGTTATTGCCGCCTTCATCGGCTCGAACCAGACGTGCGGATGGAGGCCAACTCCATCGGGGCCGTTCTGTCGGTTATTCGAAGCACAACGTTAGCAACGCTGCTGACGGCGGCGATCGCCGGGCAGTTTGATGATGTGGTGGCGATTGAGCTAAGACCTGCGCTGCTGCAGCGCACGGCCTGTTTATTGCAGCGGCAGGGCGCCTGGCAGAGCGCCGCAGCGCGCGAATTCATCACCCTGGCCCGAGAGAACGCGATAACGATTGAGCAGGAAAACCGCCAGTCCCTTGCCTGAAGGACTACGTTACTCGCCGGCGAACTGCGACTCACGGCTGGCTTCGCTGCCGATATCACCTTCATCGGGCTGGGCATTCTCTATAAGCATGCCTTCTTCCTTAAGCCTTTCCAGCACGTGATGAAAGAGCTGAGTCTTGTCTGGCTCAGCCATATTCTGCAACTTCTCATTAAATACAGTATGGGACTGAACAAGATAATGGATAAATTCCAGCAATACCTCACTTTGCGGCAGGACGGTTAATTCCTGCTGGATGTAACGGGTTTGATCCAGTAGCGGATTTTTCGTCACGTCCATAGGCCGGGCGCTAATACTGTGGGCGTATATTTTCTCAATGGCCTGGCTGGTGATATAGATGCGGTTCAATGATATCGAGGGGCGTTCGTCTTCCTCTGGAATGAAATGACAATAAACAAATGGTTTATCCGGCAGCATCATGCTGAGGCGGTTTTCGAAAAGAATATCATCTGGCGCCTCCAGCAGCGCCATTAGGTTCCGACAGTGTGGATGCCAGAGCCCTGAAGCAAATACCTTTACGTTGAACTGGGTTACCGTATTTCCGCGCAGGGTTTCCATCGTCGGAATATCGCCTTCAAGCCGCAGAATGCTGCGGATATGGGAGTGTTGCGACCAGACTGTTTCTCCTGCCTCGACTGAGGTAAATGGATTAAACGCGCTGGTTACCTCTTTTTCCTGATGGGAGAGGACGGCGATTTTTAATATTCCCGGCGTTGGGTTAAGCTTAAGACATAGATTGATTGCGCCTATATCATGCCAGTGAAGAATGTCTTCCAGTTCGCAGTTTAATAATTTTTGCGCCCGCGCCAGAGAGCAATACTCCATTGGCGGTAAATTATTTAGCTTCCAGATATTCCGTTCTGTAATATTCATAAGAATTGTATGTCGATGAAAAAATAAATCGCCATGGTGAGCAAAAGTGTCAATGACAATGATTTATTTTTTCTGCTGACTTCCTTTACCTGATTAACAAAATCCATTCACATTGAGAATAATATATCGATAAATTGGCTGTTTTTATTGTTTTGCTGCCGCATATTTACTCTTTCCCGTTATCTTATCATCTCTTATTCGTAGAGAAAAATAGTTTGCTGAATATAAGCGTTTCTTCCTGTTTAGCAGCAATATTTAAGGTGAGTATGAGCGGAGCACGAAAAAAGGGACGGTCAATTTGGCAAACTTTGTGGTCGGCAGGAAGTATCAAACAGACGCCTGCGGCGCCTGTCGAACCTACCTGTAGTTATTGCGGCATAGACAGGAAGCGGTCACCCGGTTGCGCGATGGCATACCAGGCCATCATTTCGGCAGTGCCCGGCTGGCCTTCAGCTGGCGCCCAGGCCATAGTGTCCATTTCGGCAAGCGGTTGATAAGCGCCTTGTTTGACTTCAAATACCATGCCGCCTGCGTCGAGCGAGAGCACCGTATGCCAGGTGCCAGCCTCCATTTCCAGCGCCGTACAGGTTTCACCCAGCACCACCCGGTTGGTGACCACGCCGTGGTCATCAAAATTCAGCACCACAAAACGGCCTTTCAGCGGCAGTAAAAGTTCGAAAGTATGCCTGTGCCGGTGGGGGCGGATATAGGTGCCGGGTTCCATGGCGATGGCCAGACGCTGTATCGGGTCGCTTAGTTCGGGATGAAAATTGCGATGGGCACGCAGGCGCGGAGCACTGGCTGCCGCTTCGCTCTGCTGCTGCATATCGCTGAGGGTGATCTGTTTCATATCAACGCCTGGCTCCTTTGTTGTCCGGAGAAGATTACACCGGGGTAGTGGCTTGTGACTGTTTAAGCCAAGGGGTATTGTACGCAGAATTGCGATACATGTGTCTACATCATCGGTAACAGATGATACCGTCACATCGTTACATCATGCAGGTAGCTGTAGAAATGTGAAAGTAAGTCATTTGTTTGTTGAGTATTAGTGTAAATGTGCTCAATACATCTTTTGTTATAACTCTTCATACTGCTATATCAATATAGTTATTAACATTGATGCTCTTAATATATCAATCTGATTTAAAGCAAGTTTATGGCGATTAATTAAGTCATTAAGTGATGGTTTTACGGTGTGGGGTATTTTAATGTTATGTGATTTTTATCTTTAATAATTGATGTAATTATCATTCATTATTGATATGAATTATTGCTGTATTTGTTTTGTAGTTTTACTAATAGTAGGTGGCTTGCTGTTTTGTTCAGCGTTGTTTTATCATTGTGCCTTATTAAGTATAAGGCGAAAATGCGTATGATAATTAACTAAGGAAAAAGACAAAAGTGGCTGATACGTTCCAGAATGAAGTCCCCAGGGCGCGCATTAATCTCAAATTATCTCTTCATACCGGCGGCGCGCAAAAGAAGGTCGAACTGCCGCTGAAGCTGCTTACCATTGGCGATTTTAGTCATGGTAAGGAAAACCGGCCTTTATCGGAAAGAGAAAAAATCAACGTCAATAAAAATAATTTTAACAGCGTACTTTCGGAATTTAGCCCGGAAGTTAACCTCTCGGTGCCGAATACGCTGGCCGGCAATGGCGAAGAGGAGAACGTCAGACTGCGTTTTACCGACATCAAAGATTTTGAACCGGAGCAGGTTGCCCGGCAAATTCCGCAACTCCGCGCCATGCTGGCGATGCGTAATTTATTACGCGATCTCAAATCCAATCTGCTCGATAACGCCACTTTCAGAAAAGAGCTTGAGGCAATCCTGAAAGATCCGGCGCTGTCCCAGGAATTACGCGACGAAATGAGTGCGCTTGCCCCGAAATAAGTGCGGGGCAAGTCTGTTAATGGATTAACCGGGAAAATGCTAATGTCTGTTACCACAGAAAACGCCCCTGTTCAGGGGCAAACCACGCTGCAGGAAAACAGCGCGGGCGAGGGCGTTTACGCCTCGCTGTTTGAAAAAATTAATCTCACCCCGGCGTCTTGCCTCGGGGATATCAACGACTTTCTGGACGATGCCGCGCTCTCCGAGGCGCCGGCGGCGGAACGTCTCACCGCGGCGATGCAGGTGTTTATGGAACGCATCCGTCAGTCCGGCCAGCGGGTGGAAAAGCTCGACAAAACGCTGATCGACCACCATATCGCCGAGCTGGATTTCCAGATAAGCCGTCAGCTGGACGCGGTGATGCACCATCAGGAGTTTCAGCAGGTCGAATCCCTGTGGCGCGGCCTCAAACAGCTGGTGGACAACACCGACTATCGGCAGAACGTCAAAACGGAGATCCTCGACGTCGCCAAAGACGATCTGCGCCAGGACTTTGAGGACGCGCCGGAGCTTATCCAGAGCGGCCTGTACTGGCACACCTATACCGCGGAGTATGACACTCCCGGCGGCGAGCCGATCGGCTCGGTGATCTCGGCCTATGAGTTCGACGCCAGCCCGCAGGATGTGGCGCTGCTGCGCAATATCTCCCGCGTCTCTGCGGCCGCCCATATGCCGTTTATCGGCGCCGTCGGCCCGGCCTTCTTCCTGAAAGAGACCATGGAAGAGGTGGCTGCCATTAAGGATATCGGCAACTACTTCGATCGTGCGGAATATATCCGCTGGAAGGCGTTTCGCGAAACCGACGATGCCCGCTACATCGGTCTGGTGATGCCGCGCGTGCTGGGTCGTCTGCCGTACGGTCCGGACACCGTGCCGGTGCGCAGCTTCAACTATGTCGAGCAGGTGAAAGGTCCGGACCACGAAAAGTATCTCTGGACCAGCGCGGCGTTCTCCTTCGCATCCAATATGGTGAAGAGCTTTGTCAATAACGGCTGGTGCGTGCAAATTCGCGGTCCACAGGCCGGCGGCGCGGTGAAAGATCTGCCCATCCATCTGTACGATCTGGGCACCGGCAACCAGGTGAAAATTCCTTCCGAGGTGATGATCCCGGAAACGCGGGAGTTTGAGTTCGCCAGCCTGGGCTTTATCCCGCTGTCGTACTACAAAAATCGCGATTACGCCTGCTTCTTCTCGGCCAACTCCGCGCAGAAACCGGCGCTGTACGATACCGCCGACGCCACCGCCAACAGCCGTATCAACGCGCGTCTGCCTTATATCTTCCTGCTGTCGCGCATCGCGCACTACCTGAAGATGATCCAGCGCGAGAATATCGGCACCACCAAGGACCGGCGTCTGCTGGAGCTGGAGCTGAACACCTGGGTGCGGAGCCTGGTGACCGAAATGACCGACCCCGGCGACGAGCTGCAGGCCTCCCATCCGCTGCGCGATGCCAGCGTGGTGGTGGAAGATATCGAGGATAACCCGGGATTCTTCCGCGTGAAGCTGTACGCGGTGCCGCACTTCCAGGTCGAGGGGATGGACGTCAATCTGTCGCTGGTTAGCCAGATGCCAAAGGCGAAGGCGTAGGTTCGGACGATGATGAAAACGGAACGTCCGTTGTGGGGCCGGGGCATTATGGTGTCGCCTCAGCATTTTCAACAGCAGGCTGCGTATGCAGCCTGGACTGCGGAAGTGATTGCCCGGATGGGTCTTAACCACCCCTGGGGAGTGGTTGAGGCGACCTTCGAACCAGAGATGCTCAAACTGGGCCGCCTGCAGGCTCACAGGCTGCAGGTCCGGTTCCAGGATGGCACGATGATTGATACGGACAATGCCGATGCGCTGCCGTCCGCGCTGTCGCTGGACGGCGCATCCGGCGAGGCGGTGATCGTGCTGGCGCTGCCCCTGATGCAGGCGAATGGCGGCAACTGTCTGAAGCCGGAGGAGGTGGCCGAAAGGCCGGCGCGCTTCCGCCAGCGCTGGCGCGATGTCCGTAACCAGTTTGGGGATGATACCCGGCAGATTGCCGTCATACAGCCGGAGCTGACCCTCCGCTTCGCCCACCAGGACAACAGCGATTACCTGACCTGTCCGCTTGTTCGCCTGCAGCGGGACTCGCAGGGGGCCTGGCTTATCGACGAGACGTTTCTCCCGCCGCTGCTGCAGATCCAGGGCAGCCGCTGGCTGGCGACGCAGCTTGAACAGCTGCTCATCCAGCTCCGGGCTCGTCTGACGCGCCTGATGGCCATGCGTCGCGAAAGCAATGAACGGATGGCTGATTTTGCCGTAGCCGATGTCTCTCTGTTCTGGTTGCTGAATGCGCTGAACAGCGCCGAGCCGGTGCTGGGGTACTTTCTGCGTTACCGGCAAAGCCCGCCGGAACGCCTCTACCCGGAGCTGGCGCGCCTGGCTGGTAGCCTGCTGACCTTTTCGCTCACCCATCAGGCGAATGCCGTCCCGTTCTATCAGCATGACCAGCTGAACGCGGTTTTTCCGCCGCTGTTTGATTTACTGAGCGACCTGCTGGAGGCGAGCCTGCCATCGCGGGTGGTGGCGATTGCGCTGGAGCATGATGTCCGGCTGCACTTCTGGCAGGCGCGTCTGCACGATGCCCGGCTGCGGGAAGGGGCTGATTACTACCTGTCGGTTCGTTCGTCGGTACCGGTCGCCCAACTGCAGGAGCAGTTTCCGCGCCAGTGCAAAGTGGGCAGTCCGGATCATGTCAAAGCCATCGTCAACTCCTCGCGGACAGGGGTGCCCCTCACGCCATTGCGTCATGTGCCGGCGGCGATCCCGCTACGTCTGGAAAATCAGTATTTCAGCCTCGATGTGTCCCACCCTCTGGCGACGGAAATGCTGCAGAGCGGCACCTGTATGTTTTACGTCCCGGGGATGCTCGGTGAGCCTGAACTTGAACTTTTTGCGGTACTACGAACGTGAATGAGCCTAAACGCGGCAACGCCGCGTCCATTGATATTGATGCGCTGCTGCAGAACACCTGGCTGCAGGTTATCAGCCTGCGCCACGGCCCGCAGTTCCGCGATGAGGAAGGGTACACGCTATGGCAGCGCTGTATTGCTGATGTCGAGCGCGTGCAACATGAGCTGAAGGCGAGCGGGCTTGATGACGCCAGCTGTCAGCATATTCTCACCGCCCAGTGCGCGCTGCTCGATGAAGCCGTGAAAGGTCGCGGCGTGGAGGATGAGGCCTGCCTGCAGTGGTATGACATTCCGCTGCAGGGGCACTTCCTCGGCACCATGGACGCCGGCGACACCCTGTGCGAGCGGATGCGTGATGTGTTGCGTGAGCCGGCGCCCAACCTGGCCGTGGTCACCTGTTTTCAGCGGGTGATGCTGCTGGGTTTTATTGGCAGCTTTCGCTCCCTCCACGACCCCGAGCGCCTGAAGCTGGTCAACGCGCTCGGTGAGCGTGTTCCTCCTTTTCAGCGCCCGGCTACCGCTCCCGTACTGGTAGAGAGTCGCGCCGGTCTGGGGATAAGCGGCTGGCTGGCCCCATGGCCGGTACGTATTGGCCTGAGCGTGGTGGTGGTACTCGCCCTGTGGTGGGGACTCAACCACTGGCTCGATCACCTGCTGCTGACCTTGTTACCGGGGGAGGTGAAATGAGCCCCGCGCAGCAGCGTGGGCTGGCGCTGTGGGCCAGTCTGCTGAGTGCGCTGGTGTGCCTGCTATTTTTGCCGGTTCCCCGCTGGGGGGCGTGGCTCATTCTGCTGGTCACGCTGGCCCTGATCATCGGGATCTGGCGCATCGCCAGTCGTCGTACCGGACGTAACGTCGCATCAACCCTGGACCCTCTCCCGGAGGGCGCTTATCGCCAGCCGGTGGTCCTCGTTTGCGGCGACCTGCCGTGTGTCTGGCCGCCAGCGTCACCGGTGCGAGTCGTCAAACAGGGCTGCTGGATCCGCGTGGAAAAGACGGAGGAGCTGCAGCAGGTCGCGCGCCAGGTATTGAGCCAGCGGCCGGAATGGGGGCCTCAGCTGTCGGTGCTGCTCTGCGTCTGCCCGCAGCGGCATGCGCAAAGCGATGCGCTGACCAGCGCTCTGCTGGCCCTGCGCTGGCAACTCAGCCAGCTGCGTCAGCAGACGGGGTATGCCGTACCGCTGGCGCTGCAGGGGCAGGTGGGCAGCGCGATGAGTCGCGACCTGTTGTGGCAGGCGGCGATACCGGGTGAAGCGGTCAAAGTCTGGCAGCCCTCCTGCGCCCCCTGTTCCGTACCGGCCTGGGTAAGCGCCGGTGGGGCGGCCGCGCTGGAGCAGCAGGTGCTGATGAACAGCCTGATGGGCTGGTTTGAACAGCACGTCCATGCCGTGTTGACGGAAGAGAATACCGACCTGCCACCTCTGCCCCCTGCGGCCGTGCTGTGGGGCCTCGGGCCCTCGCTGCCTGGAAGTCTGGCATCGTCGGCCTGGACGACGTGGTTATCCCGACATAGCGGCCTGTCGCGGGTAGCTGGCTGGCAGCCTGGCGAGAGCGACACCGGGGACGCTTCAGCTTTGCCGGAATTCATCCTGCCGCAGTTACCGGCGGGACGGGGACTCACGCCACGAGGCTGGGCCTGGCGCGCGGCGCTCGCGATTTTCACCCTCGCGGCTGTCGCCGCGCTGCTCAGCAGTGGCTGGAACAATCGACAACTGCTGCAGCGCGTGGGCGTCGATATTGCCCGTTATGAGCGGATTGCGATGGATGATTATCGACCAAAAGCCAGCGCTGTCAGGGTGCTGCGTGAAGATGCCGCGCTGCTTGATAGCTGGGCGCGTAACGGCGTCCCGCTGCGCCAGAGTCTGGGCTTGTATCACGGGGAGCAGATTCGCCTGCCGTTGCTGGAGGCGATTCGCGGTTACGTGCCGCCTCCACCGCCGCCCAGGCCGGTGCAGCGCGTCGCGCCGAACGTCATCCGCCTTGACAGCATGTCGCTATTCGATACCGGGAAATGGGTACTGAAGCCTGGTTCGACAAAGCGGCTGGTCAGCTCGCTGATGGACATTAAGGCCAGGCCCGGGTGGCTGATTGTGGTGGCGGGCCACACCGACAGCGTGGGTGAGGAAAAAGCCAACCAGCTATTGTCGCTGAAACGTGCGGAATCGGTCCGCGACTGGATGCGCGATACCGGCGACGTGCCGGACAGCTGCTTTGCCGTTCAGGGCTATGGCGAAAGCCGACCAATTGCAACAAACGATACGCCGGAAGGCCGTGCGCTGAACCGTCGTGTCGAAATCAGTCTGGTGCCGCAGGTAGACGCCTGCCGGTTACCGGACCAACCCTCTGCGTCATCCCAGGATGATGGCGCTTCACTACACAATGGAGAGTAATTCCATGGCAATTCCTGTTTATCTTTGGCTGAAAGACGACGGCGGCGCGGACATTAAAGGGTCTGTCGACGTTCAGGATCGTGAAGGCAGTATCGAAGTGGTGGCTCAGGAGCATAACCTGTACATCCCGACCGATAACAACACCGGCAAACTGACCGGCACGCGTATTCATACGCCGTTCCTGTTCACCAAGGAGATCGACTCCTCCAGCCCCTACCTGTACAAGGCGGTGACCACCGGTCAGACCCTGAAGTCCGCCGAGTTTAAGTGGTACCGAATCAACGATGCCGGCCAGGAAGTGGAGTATTTCAATACCAAACTTGAGAACGTCAAGGTGGTGAAAGTGAATCCCCTGATGCACGACATCAAAAACCCCGCCTACGAGAAGCACAACCATCTGGAACAGATTGAGCTGCGCTACGAGAAGATCACCTGGACCTATAAAGACGGCAACATCATTCACTCCGATAGCTGGAACGAACGCGCCACCGCGTAATTGCCCGTCATATTTCGCGCCGCTGGCGCGCAGGCGACGTTCGCTCATCCCGGCCGCATCGTTATCTCTGCGGCCGGGGATTATTGCGGGCGATCGCCTGATGCGGGCAGCGTTTCTCTGCCCGCCGTTTTTTGCTGAGCGCCTGAGATACGGGGTCTCAGCAAAGAAAAACACAATCTGTCTGCCTGACCTTGTGCGCTTGGGGTTCCTGTTCAGGAACAGCGACGGGCGGTAGCGTGTCCGGAAACAATAAGAGAGGATCTCATGGAAAATCCAGCCAGCCTGTTACGCCGTCTTAATCCCTGCTGTGCCCGCGCAATGGAGGGGGCGGCCTCCCTGTGCCAGACCCGGGCGCATGCCGAGATCCTGCCCGAGCACTGGCTGCTTAAACTGCTTGAACAGGGGGAAGGCGATCTGACGGTGCTGGCGCGGCGCTATGAATGGGATATGGATGCGCTGTGGCAGGATCTGCTGAGCTGGCTGGATAAACAGCCGCGCTCGGTACGTCATCGTCCCCAGCTCTCTGACCATACCCTGAGGCTGATGCAGGAGGCCTGGCTGATTGCCTCTCTCAGCGGCGAAGCGCAGATCCGCAGTGTTCACCTGCTGATGGCGCTGGTTGAAAAACAGAATCTGATCCAGTGCGATGGCCTGTGGCCGCTGTTAACGCTGGGCCAGCGTCAGCTGGAACGCCTGCGCTCCTTGCTGGATGCCCAGTCCGACGAACGTCCGCCAGCGCAGCAGGAAGCGGCGCTGGCGCAGCCCCATGGCGGGGACGTGGAATTTGTGGGGCGTCCTGCGGGCAGCGAACTGAATGCGGATGGGCTCAACCCGGCGCTGCAGAACGCGCTGGACAAATTCACTCTCGACGTCACCGCCAAAGCCAGAGACGGCCAGATTGACCCGGTGTTCGGACGCGACACGGAAATCCGCCAGATGGTGGATATTCTCTCCCGTCGGCGAAAAAACAACCCGATCCTCGTCGGTGAGCCGGGCGTGGGCAAGACCGCTCTGGTGGAAGGCCTGGCGCTGCGCATTGCCGAAGGCAACGTCCCCGACGCGCTGAAGCCGGTGTCGGTGCGCACCCTTGACCTCGGTCTGCTGCAGGCCGGCGCCGGGGTCAAAGGCGAGTTCGAGCAGCGGCTGAAAAATATCATTGAGGCGGTACAGCAGTCGCCTTCGCCGGTGCTGCTGTTTATCGACGAGGCGCACACGATCATCGGCGCGGGTAATCAGGCGGGCGGCGCGGATGCCGCCAACCTGTTGAAGCCGGCGCTGGCCCGGGGCGAGCTGCGGACCATCGCCGCCACCACC
>NZ_JAGRQY010000122.1:0-41875 GCF_018223905.1 Klebsiella sp. 28 | reverse complement strand
GGTGGATGTGAACTACATGCGCCTCGATGCGGCGCAGCGCACCTCCACGGTGGTGGTCGATCTCGATAGCCACGGGGAGCGCACCTTTACCTTTATGGTCCGTCCGAGCGCCGACCTGTTCCTTCAGCCCGAGGATCTCCCGCCGTTTGCCGCCGGTCAGTGGCTGCACGTCTGCTCCATCGCTCTCAGCGCGGAGCCGAGCCGCAGCACGACATTCGCGGCGATGGAGGCGATAAAGCGCGCCGGGGGCTATGTCAGCTTCGACCCCAATATCCGCAGCGACCTGTGGCAGGATCCGCAGGACCTTCGCGACTGTCTCGACCGGGCGCTGGCCCTCGCCGACGCCATAAAACTTTCGGAAGAGGAGCTGGCGTTTATCAGCGGCAGCGACGACATCGTCAGCGGCATCGCCCGGCTGAACGCCCGCTTCCAGCCGACGCTACTGCTGGTGACCCAGGGTAAAGCGGGGGTCCAGGCCGCCCTGCGCGGGCAGGTTAGCCACTTCCCTGCCCGCCCGGTGGTGGCCGTCGATACCACCGGCGCCGGCGATGCCTTTGTCGCCGGGCTACTCGCCGGCCTCGCCGCCCACGGTATCCCGGACAACCTCGCAGCCCTGGCTCCCGACCTCGCGCTGGCGCAAACCTGCGGCGCCCTGGCCACCACCGCCAAAGGCGCCATGACCGCCCTGCCCTACAGGGACGATCTTCAGCGCTCGCAGTGATCCCCTTGGGCCGGTTAACGGCCCACTTTGCTGGCGACATCACAATTCTTAAACCGGTTTAGCAATTTTTATTTTCACCGCGTTACCGACATGTTTACCATATCAACTAAACCGGTTTAGCAAACATTAGCACACTCACTGATTTACCTTTGGATGTCACCAACATGTATAAAAAACGGAAGTTAGCCATTCTTATTGCTTTGCTAACCGGCACCGCCGCCGCCCATGGGCAGACAGACCTGAACAGCATTGAAGCGCGTCTCGCCGCCCTGGAAAAACGCCTGCAGGACGCCGAGACCCGCGCCAGCACTGCCGAAAGCCGCGCCGCCTCAGCGGAGCAGAAAGTTCAGCAGTTAACCCAGCAGCAGCAGCAAACCCAGGCCACCACCCAGCAGGTGGCCAGGCGCACCACTCAACTGGAAGAAAAAGCCGAACGGCCCGGCGGCTTTGAGTTCCACGGCTATGCGCGTTCCGGGGTGATCATGAACGACTCGGCCGCCAGTACCAAATCCGGCGCTTATATGACCCCCGCCGGGGAGACCGGCGGCGCCATTGGTCGCCTGGGCAACCAGGCCGACACCTATGTGGAAATGAACCTCGAACATAAACAGACCCTGGACAACGGGGCGACCACCCGTTTCAAAGTGATGGTGGCCGACGGACAGACCACCTATAACGACTGGACGGCAAGCAGCAGCGACCTGAACGTACGCCAGGCGTTCGTCGAGCTGGGCAACCTGCCGACCTTCGAAGGCCCGTTCAAAGGCTCGACCCTGTGGGCCGGGAAACGCTTTGACCGCGACAACTTCGACATCCACTGGATTGACTCGGATGTGGTGTTCCTCGCCGGGACCGGCGGCGGGATATACGACGTGAAATGGAACGACAGCCTGCGCAGCAACTTCTCGTTATACGGCCGCAACTTTGGCGATATCGCCGACAGCAGCAACAGCGTGCAGAACTATATCGTCAGCATGAATAACTTTGCCGGCCCGGTGCAGATGATGGTCAGCGGGATGCGGGCGAAAGATAATGACGACCGCCAGGACGCGAACGGCAATCTGGTGAAAGGCGATGCCGCTAACACCGGGGTTCATGCCCTGCTGGGCCTGCACAATGAGAGCTTCTATGGCCTGCGCGACGGGACCAGCAAAACGGCCCTGCTGTACGGCCACGGGCTGGGCGCCGAGGTTAAAGGCATCGGCTCCGACGGCGCGCTGCGCCCGGGGGCCAATACCTGGCGCTTCGCCAGCTATGGCACCACGCCGCTGAGCGATCGCTGGTTTATTGCCCCGGCCGTGCTGGCGCAGAGCAGTAAAGATCGTTATGTCGATGGCGACAGCTATCAGTGGGCCACCCTCAACCTGCGTCTGATTCAGGAAGTGACGCAGAACTTCGCCCTCGCCTGGGAGGGCAGCTATCAGTACATGGATCTGCAGCCTGAAGGCTACAACGATCGCCATGCGGTCAATGGCAGCTTCTACAAGCTGACCTTCGCCCCGACCTTCAAGGTGGGCAGCATCGGCGACTTCTTCTCGCGGCCGGAGATCCGCTTCTATACATCGTGGATGGACTGGAGCAAAAAACTGGACAACTACGCCAACGATGACGCGTTAGGCAGCAACGGGTTCAAATCGGGCGGCGAATGGTCGTTCGGTATGCAAATGGAGACCTGGTTCTGACGGCCACCGGGGCGACAGGGTAAATAACACATAAATATAAGGTTCGCGGCGCCTGCCACGGCTGGCGCCGCCCACGCCATATCATCATGCATTTAGAGGGTACTATGGATTTTGAACAGATTTCCCGCTCACTGCTTCCCCTGCTGGGCGGCAAGGAAAATATCGCCAGCGCCGCGCACTGCGCCACCCGCCTGCGGCTGGTGCTGGTCGACGACGCGCTCGCCGATCAGCAGGCGATTGGCAAAATCGACGGGGTGAAAGGCTGCTTTCGCAATGCCGGACAGATGCAGATCATCTTCGGCACCGGGGTGGTCAATAAAGTCTATGCCGCCTTTATCCAGGCCGCAGGCATCAGCGAATCGAGCAAATCCGAAGCCGCCGACCTGGCGGCGAAAAAGCTGAACCCGTTCCAGCGCATCGCCCGCCTGCTGTCCAACATCTTCGTGCCGATTATTCCGGCCATCGTCGCCTCCGGCCTGCTGATGGGCCTGCTGGGGATGGTGAAAACCTACGGTTGGGTCGACCCGAGCAACGCTCTCTATATCATGCTGGATATGTGCAGTTCGGCGGCGTTTATCATTCTGCCGATCCTGATCGGCTTTACCGCCGCACGCGAATTTGGCGGTAACCCCTATCTGGGCGCGACCCTCGGCGGGATCCTCACCCATCCGGCGCTGACCAACGCCTGGGGCGTCGCCGCCGGCTTCCACACCATGAATTTCTTCGGCATCGAAGTGGCGATGATCGGCTACCAGGGCACCGTCTTCCCGGTGCTGCTGGCGGTGTGGTTTATGAGCATGGTCGAGAAGCGGCTGCGCCGCGTGATCCCTGACGCGCTGGACCTGATCCTCACTCCGTTCCTGACGGTGATTATCTCCGGCTTTATCGCCCTGCTGCTGATCGGCCCGGCCGGTCGCGCGCTCGGCGACGGCATTTCGTTTATCCTCAGCACGCTTATCAGCCACGCCGGCTGGCTGGCGGGCCTGCTGTTCGGCGGCCTCTATTCGGTGATCGTTATTACCGGTATCCATCACAGCTTCCATGCCATCGAGGCCGGACTGCTGGGCAACCCATCGATTGGCGTCAACTTCCTGCTGCCGATCTGGGCGATGGCCAACGTCGCCCAGGGCGGCGCCTGCTTTGCGGTGTGGTTTAAAACCAAAGATGCCAAAATAAAAGCCATCACCCTGCCGTCGGCGTTTTCGGCGATGCTGGGGATCACCGAGGCGGCAATCTTCGGGATTAACCTGCGCTTTGTGAAACCGTTCATCGCCGCGCTGGTGGGCGGTGCCGCCGGCGGCGCCTGGGTGGTGTCGATGCACGTCTACATGACCGCGGTGGGCCTGACGGCGATCCCGGGAATGGCTATCGTGCAGGCCAGCTCGCTGCTGAACTACATTATCGGAATGGCGATCGCCTTCGCCGTGGCCTTCGCGCTCTCTCTGACGCTGAAATACAAAACGGACGCTGAATAATGTCATTACCGTCACGTCTGCCTGCGATCCTGCAGGCCGTTATGCAGGGCCAGCCGCAGGCGCTGGCCGACAGCCATTATCCGCAATGGCATCTGGCGCCGGTCAACGGACTGCTGAACGATCCTAACGGCTTTTGCCAGGTCGCCGGGCGTTACCACCTGTTTTATCAGTGGAACCCGCTCGCCTGCGACCATACCTATAAGTGCTGGGGACACTGGAGCTCTGCCGATCTGCTGCACTGGCGGCACGAACCTATCGCCCTGATGCCGGATGAAGAGTATGACCGCAACGGCTGCTACTCTGGCAGCGCGGTCGAGTTCGAGGGCGCCCTGACTCTGTGCTACACCGGCAACGTGAAATTCCCCGACGGCGGGCGCACCGCCTGGCAATGTCTGGCGACCGAGAATGCCGATGGCACCTTCCGCAAGCTGGGGCCGGTGCTGCCGCTGCCAGAAGGCTATACCGGCCATGTGCGCGACCCTAAAGTGTGGCGGCAGGACGGGCGCTGGTACATGGTTCTTGGGGCGCAGGATGTGCAACAGCGCGGCAAAGTGCTGCTGTTTACCGCCAGCGACCTGCGGGAGTGGCGCCTGGTGGGCGAGATTGCCGGGCACGACGTAAACGGCCTGGCGAACGCCGGCTACATGTGGGAGTGCCCGGATCTCTTTCCGCTGGCGGACACCCACCTGCTGATCTGCTGCCCGCAGGGGCTGGCCCGCGAAGCGCAGCGCTTTCTCAATACCTATCCGGCGGTGTGGATGGCAGGCCGCTTCGACGCCGAACGCGGGATCTTCGACCACGGCCCGCTGCACGAGCTGGACAGCGGATTTGAGTTCTACGCGCCGCAGACCATGCAGGCAAAAGATGGCCGCCGCCTGCTGGTCGGCTGGATGGGCGTCCCCGACGGGGAAGAGATGCATCAGCCCACCCGCGCGCAGGGCTGGATCCATCAGATGACCTGCGTGCGTGAGCTGGAGTGGCAGGCTGGCACTCTGTATCAGCGTCCGCTGCGCGAGCTGGCCGCTCTGCGCGGGGAAGCCCAGGGCTGGTGCGGACAGACCCTGCCCCTCGCCCCGATGGAGCTGGCCTTTGACCTTTCCCCCGACAGCACGCTGGGGCTGGACTTTGCCGGCGCCCTGCAGCTCACCGTCAATCGCGACGGCCTGCGTCTGTCGCGTCGCGGCCTGCAGACGGCGGAGATGCATCACCGCTACTGGCGCGGCGAGGCGCGACGCCTGCGGATCTTTATCGACCGCTCCAGCGTGGAGATTTTCATCAACGATGGCGAGGGGGTGATGAGCAGCCGCTTCTTCCCGGGCTATCCGGGGCAGCTCATTTTCAGCGGTGCGACGCCGGTGGCATTCTGCCGCTGGCTGCTGCGGCCATGCATGGTAGAATAAGCGTTTTGCTTTCAGGCTCCCGGGTGCTGATGAAAACCAAACGCGTAACTATCAAAGATATCGCCGAACTGGCGGGCGTCTCCAAAGCGACCGCCAGCCTGGTACTCAACGGTCGTGGTAAAGAGCTGCGCGTGGCGCAGGAGACGCGCGAGCGCGTGCTGGCGATCGCTCGCGAACAGCACTATCAGCCGAGCATTCACGCGCGCTCGCTGCGCGATAACCGCAGCCATACCATTGGTCTGGTGGTGCCGGAGATCACCAACTACGGGTTTGCCGTTTTCTCCCACGAGCTTGAGACGCTCTGCCGGGAAGCCGGCGTGCAGCTGCTTATCTCCTGCACCGACGAAAACCCAGGCCAGGAGAGCGTGGTGGTCAATAACATGATCGCCCGCCAGGTCGACGGCCTGATTGTCGCCTCTTGTATGCACAGCGATGCCGACTATCAGAAGCTCAGCGAACAGCTGCCGGTGGTGCTGTTTGACCGCTCCCCCAGCGACAGCGCCCTGCCGCTGGTGATGACCGACTCGGTCACCCCAACGGCCGAGCTGATCTCCCGTATCGCGCCTCAGCATGCGGACGAGTTCTGGTTTCTCGGCGGCCAGCCGCGGCTGTCGCCGTCGCGCGACCGGCTGGCGGGGTTCACCCAGGGCCTGGCCCAGGCGGGGATCACGCTGCGCCCTGAGTGGGTGATCAACGGCAACTACCACCCCAGCTCCGGCTATGAGATGTTCGCGGCGCTCTGCGCGCGGCTGGGGCGTCCGCCGAAGGCGCTCTTCACCGCGGCCTGCGGGCTGCTCGAAGGGGTGCTGCGCTATATGAGCCAGCATCATCTGCTGGATTCCAATATTCATCTCGCCAGCTTCGACGATCACTATCTGTATGATTCGCTTTCCCTGCGCATTGATACCGTGCAGCAGGATAATCGCCAGCTGGCCTGGCACTGCTACGATCTGCTCAGCCAGCTGATCGACGGTCAGGCGCCGGAGCCGCTTCAGCGCTACCTGCCCGCCACCCTGCAGATTCGCCATCCCTGACGGCGCGGTTGGCAATTAGCGTTTTCGCCTGGCGCGCGCCGCCTGCCTCAGCGCCAGCAGCGCGCTGGCGAACACCGCGCCAAGGCCGATAGTCACCGGCCAGCGGTAAGCCACCAGCAACGAGGGCAATCCACCATCCGGCGCCAGCATCACCAGATTCCAGCCCGCCAGCCCCGCGTTGCCGTTCAGCGCCTGGCTTAACATCCGCTGATGCGGGGCGAATGGCTGAATGGTCTGGTAGTGGCTGCCGAACAGCGGGGGCTGCATCTCTCGCGGGAACTGCGCCTGCACCTGGGCCAGCACGCTGGCCGGCAGCGCGTGCGATGCCGCCAGCAGATGCCCGTCGCCATTCACCAGCAGCAGCTGATAATGCCGCTCCCGGGCGAGGGTCTGGAGAGCGGCGCGCATCGCCGCCAGCGGCCAGGTCGCTTCCCGCTGCGGCGCCGGAATGTTCATCCGCCGCTCAAGGCGTTCCGCCACCCACTGCGCATCCTCCTCCAGCTGGCGGATCTGCCTCTCACGGTAAACCTCTCTGGCCGGCAAATTCATGCCCCGACCGAGCGCCAGGATCGCCAGCCCCGCGAGCAGCGTGACGATAAGGCCCCTTTTTCCCGCTAGCCAGCGCGGCGAGAATTTGCCAAAGGATGGTGTATTCATACGACTCCAGAAACCGCAGGCCACGCGTGGCCCCTGACGAATGGACAACGGAAGTGGCGAAACTGTACAGGATGCGCAGCGCGGGCAAAACAGACAGGCGGAGCCTGGCGGGGAGTATTTTGTTTATTTCTGGACAGGACGGGCGGCAACGGCATCCTTCGCCGTTGCAGCCCGTTGATAAGATTAGTGTTTTTTCCGGTTGCGACGCATATCGATGGTTACCGCCGCAACGATAATGATGCCTTTAATAATATCCTGCACATAGGCATCGACGCCGACAAAGGTAAAACCGCTTTTGATCAGGCCAAGGATCATCGCACCAATCAGGGTGCCGGTAATGCGCCCCACTCCGCCCATTAAGCTGCTGCCGCCGATCACCGCGGCGGCAATCGCGTCCAGCTCGTAGGACATCCCCATACTCGACTGGCCGCTGCTGACGCGCGCCGCCAGCACCACCCCCGCCAGTCCGGAGAGCGCCCCGGCGATGGTGTAGACGATCACCAGATATTTATTCACGTTGATGCCGGACACTTTGGCCGAGGTCATGTTGCCGCCGATGGCATACACATATTTGCCATACCGGGTATGCTTCAGCGCAATGTGAAACACGGCGGCGATCACGAAGAAGATAATCACCGGCATCGCCCCCTGGCCTATCGCCGTAAAGCTGTCGGAGAGGAAGCTGATCGGGTTGCCCTGAGTGTAATACTGCGCCAGACCGCGCGCCGAAACCATCATCCCGAGGGTGGCGATAAACGGCGGGATACCGGTCCGCGTCACCAGGAAACCGTTGGTCAGGCCGCACAGCAGGCCGACGCCGATCCCCGCGCAAATGGGGATCACCGCCGGCAGGTTGACCAGCGCCGGGAACATTGGCGACAGGCTATCGGAGGTTTGCGCCAGGCTGGCCGCCACCACCGCCGCAAGGGCAATAACCGAGCCGGAGGAGAGGTCAATCCCGGTGGTGATGATCACCTGGGTGACGCCCACGGCGATGATGCCGATAATCGCCACCTGCAGCACAATCAGCACCAGCCGGTTGGTATTGAGCAGGAACGACTGGTCGCGAACATACCAGCCGGCGATTTCAAAGGTCAGGGCAATCACCAGCATCACCACAAAGATGCCGGTATCTTTCGGCATTTTATGCCGCAAATTAGCGAAGAAGGAGGAACCCTCGCTGGCCGGAGCCGCCGTTAATTTCATATTACTCATTCTCTGTGCCTCAATGGGATGCCAACGACAAAATGGTTTCCTGGTCGGCTTCGTCTTTTTCCAGGATGCCGGTGATACGACCTTCATGCATCACCATGACCCGATCGCTCATGCCAAGGATTTCCGGCAGTTCAGAGGAGACCATAATCACCGCCACCCCCCGATTCGCCAGTTCACTGATAAGATGATAAATCTCCGCCTTCGCCCCGACGTCGATACCGCGGGTCGGCTCATCGAGAATTAAGATTTTCGGTTGCGCTAACAGCCAGCGCGCAATCAGGACTTTTTGCTGATTCCCCCCGCTGAGGTTATTAATAATTTGATCCATCGTCGGCGTTTTAATATTAAGCCGGCGTATTTGCTCCATGCAGTCTTCGGCCATTTTCACGTGCTGGACAAAACCGCTCTTGCCGATATATTCCGGCATTTTGACGATACTCATATTTTCCAGCACCGACAGCACCAGAAACAGGCCCGACTTTTTCCGGTCTTCGGTTAATAATGCCATCCCCTTTTCAATCGCCACGGAGGGGGAATCGATGGTCACCGGCGCTCCGTCGATCAGCACTTCGCCGCTGTCGAAGCGCTCCATACCGAACAGGCTTTCCATCACCTCGCTGCGCCCGGCGCCCACCAGCCCGGCCACGCCCAGGATTTCGCCACGGCGTACGCTAAAGCTGACGTCATGGAACACGCCCTGACGCGTCAGGTTGCGAACCGTCAGCACCTCTTCGCCGATGGTGTTATTAAATTTCGGAAACAGCTGGGTTAATTCGCGGCCCACCATCTGGGTGATCAGCGACTGCCGGGTAAATTCGGTGGTGTTTTTGCTCCCCACCCAGGTGCCGTCGCGAAAGACGCTGATCTCATCGGTGATGGCAAAGATCTCATCCATTTTGTGGCTGATATAGATGATCGCTTTACCCTGGGCGCGCAGGTCGCGGATGATGGTGAACAGGTGAGCCACCTCGCCTTCGGTCAGCGCCGAGGTGGGCTCATCCATGATCACGATATCCGCGTTCCATGAAACCGCTTTGGCAATCTCCACCATCTGCTGGGCGGCGATGCTCAGGTCGCCCACCAGCCGGTCAGCGGTTAAGCGGATATTGAGCTTATCCAGCAGCGCCTGGGTCTGGCGGGTCAGCTGGCCGTGGTCGACAAAGCCGTACTTCATCGGCTCGCGCCCCAGCCAGATATTCTCCGCCACCGTCATATGCGGCACCAGATTGAGCTCCTGGTGGATCATCGAGATCCCCGAGCGCAGCGCATCCATGGTGTCGGTAAACTCCACCGGCTCCCCTTTCACGCGAATCGACCCTTTATCGGGGCGATAGATACCGATCAGGCATTTCATCAGCGTGGATTTACCGGCGCCGTTCTCGCCCATCAGGGCATGCACCGTTCCCGGACGCACGCGCAATGAGACATTATCGAGCGCCTTCACGCCGGGGAAGAACTTACTGATACCTTCGGCTTCAAGGGCAAAAGCGTTCATACATCCACCTCCGTACCACAGGTTGGCCAGGACTATTTCTGATTACGGTTGGTAAATTCAGCCATGTTCTCTTTGGTGATCAGCTGATACGGCACGTCGATGATTTTTTCCACTTTCTCGCCGTTCGCCAGCTTGATGGCCGCGTCGACTGCGCCTTCACCCTGGCCTTTCGCATCCTGGAAGATGGTGGCGATCATCTTGCCGCTCTTCAGCATCTGCAGCGCGTCCGGGGTGCCATCCACGCCGGCGATGAGAATATGGTTCGGGTTTTTGCCCAGCGCCTGCAGGGCGCCGATCGCCATTTCATCGTTGTTGGAGGCGATGGCCTGGATATCCTCACCGCTGGTCATCCAGTTGCTGACCACATCCACTGCGTCATTGCGGGTAAATTTCGCGGTCTGCTTCTGGACGATTTTGATGTTCGGGTATTTCGCTACCACCTCTTCCACCCCTTTGGTGCGGTCGCGAGTGGATTCATTCGCCAGGTCGCCGAGCAGGATCGCCACATTGCCCTTACCGTTCATCGCTTTCGCCAGCGCTTCCATCTGCAGACGGCCGGCAAGAATGGAGTCCGATCCCACATAGGCCATCTTGTCGGTCAGCTCCGCCTGCGGACGGCGGTTCACAAACACCAGCGGGATCCCGGCTTTGGTGGCCTGATCCATGATCGGTTTCACCGCGTTGGTATCCACCGGGTTGACGATAATGGCGTCCACCCCCTGGCCGATAAAGTTCTGTACCTGCTGCAGCTGCTGGGAGACATCCCCTTTCGCGTCCTCGATCTGCGATTTAACGCCATCTTTTTTCATCTCTTTTTGCATCGAGGTACGCAGGATCGTCAGGAAGTTATCGTCAAACAGCGCCATCGAGACGCCAATGGAGACATCTTTTGCCATAACCACCGCAGGCAGCATGCAGGCTAACAAAGAGGCAACAATCGTTTTCTTAATATTCATAGTTGATCCTTGATTTTGTAGGTACGCCGGTGAATGAAACAAAATGAAAAATTAATTTCAGTTACGTTGCGGCAAATGTCTGCTGGTATATCGACGACGCTGCGGCACCTCTCGCACTCCATCGTGATCTAAATCACAAATAACGGCTGTTTTATCATCACTATTTTGAAACATCAGTCCATTTACGCCGCAACATGGATTTCAGACCATTTATTTCATTAACAAGACATTTGAAACTTTTATAAGTAAATAACTGAAATGAAAATTTTAAAACTATGCAGTAACAGAATTTTGACAGACATCTAACATTGCCGCATAAATGAGCGAAAAATGAGAAGCAGACAACGCTTTGAAGCGATCCCTCCCGGCGGGGTGGTCATTTACCCGCCGGGGAAATCCGTGTTGTCAGGAAGGGAGGCGCCGCACGCCTTAGTCCACGTTCTCGGCGCTGTAGAGGATAAAGTCGACTTTACCGTCGGCATAGGTTTGCGGCTGGTAGCCGGACTCCAGATGGCGCAGCATCAGGTCGATCGCCAGCTGGGCGTGCTGGCGGGTGTTCTGATCGAGCGTTAACGCCAGGCTGCCCTTCGCCAGCTGCTGCCGGGTGGTGTTGTAACGCTCATGGGTGATCCAGCAGACGTCGCCTTCGCGGCGGTGGCGGGCCAGCGCCTCGGCAATCTGGGTATTGCCAAGCCCGGTGTTATAGATCCCAACAATATTTCGGCTGCGGCACAGGGCTTGCTCCACCAGGCGGGTGATCTGCTCCCGCCGCTCCTCGCCCGCCAGCACGTCGCTGAGCTGCAGGTGGGGAAAGCGCTGGCTCAGCACCTCGCGGAACCCCTGAATGCGCAGGCGATGCGCGCTGTAATCTTGCCGGCCGCTGACCATCAGCACCTCGCCGGGCCGCGGCGTCATTCTCCCCAGCATTAACCCCGCCGTGCGGCCAGCCTGCAGCTGATTGATCCCCACGTGGCAGAGTCGGTCGGCGCCGGGCAGGTCCGTCGCCAGGGTGATCGCCGGGACGCCAGCCTCCCGGCAGCGGCGCAGCGCGTCATGCACCGCGGGATGGTCATTGCCGAAGACGATGATCCCCTGACGTTGCTGGCAACTGCGCGCAATGCGCCGGGCCAGCGTCGTCGGCTGCGACTCCGGGACAAAGGTGCGGTGCAAGGTCAGACGGCGATAGCCGAGGCTATCCGCCACGGCGGCAAAATCCTGCGCCAGCTGCGGAAAGAAGAACGAGTCATTGCTGCTGAGAAAGACCTCAATCTGCCAGGGAAAGCGGTGCTCCTCCGGCAGGATCCGCTTCAGCCCCGCCTCGCGCGCCGCCTGCAGCACTTTGCGCGTGGTCTGCGGCGATACGCCGCCGCGCTCGTTCAGCACCCGGTCAACGGTGGCCACGCCGACGCCAATCTGTCTGGCCAGCATCGCCAGTGAAATGTTTTTCATCGCCCCTCTCTTCATGATGGAAATCCATCAAAACGGCAGTGTCAGTGAGTTTAGCAAACCGATTATGGTGGCAGCGTCCCCTCGCCATTCTGGAGAAAAAAATGATCTGCAAACGTTTTGCCCTGGTAGGCAGTGGTTTTATCGGTCAGGTTCATGCCGCCAGTCTTGCCCGTCATGAAGGAAGTGCGCTGACGATGGTGGCCGATACCGCGCCGGAGCGCGCCCAGGCGCTGGCCGCCCGCTATGGCGCCCGGGCGGTGACCGTGAGCGAGGCGATCCATAGCGACGCCATCGACGCGGTGCTGATCGCCAGTTCAACCCCGTCGCATGCCGAACTGCTGGAAGCCGCCGCTAGGGCGGGCAAGGCGGTCTATTGCGAAAAACCGATCGACCTCTCCCTGGCGCGCGCCCGTGAGGTGGTGGAGCGGGTGCTCCCCCTGAACGTGCCGGTCACTGTCGGCTTTAACCGGCGCTTCGATAGCAGCCATCAGCAGCTCCGCCGCCAGCTGGAGCAAGGGCTGATCGGCCGGGTCGAGCTGGTGCAGATGGTCTGCCGCGCCTCCAGCATGCCGCCGCTCGACTATCTGCGCAGCTCCGGCGGCCAGATGCGCGATCAGGCGATCCACTTCTTCGATCTCCTGCGCTTTCTCACTGGCGATGAAGTGCGCACCGTAGCAGCGATGGGCGCGGCGCTGGCCCTGCCGGACATTGCCGAATTTGGCGATGTCGACACCTCCATCCTGATGATGCAGATGCGCGGCGGCGCGCTGGCGCAGTTGGACAATACCCGCCGCACCGGCCACGGGTACGATGAACGGATCACCCTGCTGGGCGCCGAAGGCGCGCTGGAGTCCGGTAGCCAGTCGCCGGCGGGCCCTACCCTGTGGCGCGGCAATCAGCGCATTGAGCCGGGCCTGTGGCCAGACTGGTTCAGCCGGGTACAGGGATCTTATTACCAGCATCTTGACGCCTTTATTCGCTCCCTGAATGGTGAAACCGTCGCCGACCTGCCCGGCCTGCTGGACGGCCTGCAGGCGCAGGCCATTGCCGAAGCGGCGGTTCAGTCCCTACAGCATGGCCAGTTTGTCGCCGTCGACGACTGTCGCTGAGCGGGTGCGAGGCAACCGCTATCTAGCGCAGTACCTGCCTTTATGCCGGGCGGCGGCGATGCCTTGCCCGGCCTACAGAAGACAGGCATTCATACACCGTAATATCAATCGGTTGCATTGATATCCCAGGCCCGCGCAAGCGCAGCGCCGCCGGGAAAGAACAGCCGACGCGGAGCCGCTTTTATGCCGGGCGGCGGCGATGCCTTGCCCGGCCTACATAATACAGGCATTAATCCACTTTAATATCAAACAGTTGCATAGATATCTCAGGCCCGCGCAAGCGCAGCGCCGCCGGGCAAGAACAGCCGACGCGGAGCCGCTGTTATGCCGGGCGGCGGCGTCGCCTTGCCCGGCCTACATAACACAGGCATTAATCTGATTTAATATCAAACGGTTGCAGTAAAATCGTAGGCCCGTGCAAGCGCAGCGCCGCCGGGCAAGAACAGCCGACGCGGAGCCGTTTTATGCCGGGCGGCGGCGTCGCCTTGCCCGGCCTACATAACACAGGCATCAATACACTGTAATATCAAACGGTTGCATTGATATCTCAGGCCCGCGCAAGCGCAGCGCCGCCGGGCAAGAACAGCGGGCGCGGAGCCGCTTTTATGCCGGGCGGCGGCGATGCCTTGCCCGGCCTACATAACACAGGCATTAATCTGATTTAATATCAAACGGTTGCAGTAAAATCGTAGGCCCGTGCAAGCGCAGCGCCGCCGGGCAACAGACATCAGGCATCGTACGCGTCCTTTTGCCGGGCAATGGCAGATACGCTCGCGCTATCTGCCATTGCCCGGCCGGCTCCTTAGCGTTCTTCGTTAAACACCGCGCCCACCTGGCGCCGCACCTCATCCAGCACCTGCAGATTCTGCAGCACCCGACTGAGCGGCCGCAGCGGCGAATCCCGCAGCCCCTGGCCAATGCACCAGGCAAAATGCTCCGCCTGCCAGAACAGCTGGTCGTAGCGATTGCGCGGCTCTTCCCAGCGCAGCACCTGCCCGCTCTGGCTGGCGGCGAGCGTGAAGCCGCCGGGGGCATAAAACTGACCGTCGATCGTCAGGGTCGCCTGGCGTCCGGCCACCACCGCCCCGCCCGGCGTGTTGCTGAACAAAGTGGTGTTTAACACCCCCTGCATCCCGTTCTGCCAGCTAAACAGCATCGACGTCTGACCGTTAAGCCCCTCCGCCGTGGCGCTGCCGCGGGCGACAATCTCCTGCGGCATGCCGCCCACCATCAGCGCAAACGAGGTCACATAGCTGCCGAGGTCCATCATCGGCCCGCCGGCAAGATCGGCATTGAAGATGCGGTGGTCGCGGGTGAAATACTCGCCGTGATCGGCCAGCAGGGTATGCAGGTCGCCGAGCGCCCCATCCTCCAGCAGCTGGCGGATCACATCATATTTCGGCGCGTAATCGCACCACATTGCCTCCAGCGCCAGCTTCCCCTGGCGGGCGGCTTCGGCCTGCAGCTCACGTCCTTCGCCGAGGTTGAGGGCGAAGGGTTTCTCTATCAGCACATGTTTGCCCGCCTTCAGCGCCTGCATGCCGTCGGGAAAGTGATGGTTGTGCGGCGTCGCAATATACACCGCATCAATATCCGGACGCGCCAGCATCTCCTCCACCTGGCCGTAAGCCTGGGGGATCCCCCATTCCGCGGCCACCCGGTCGGCCTTCGCCTGGCTGCGGGAGGCCACCGCCACCACCTGCTGCCGGCTGTAGGTTTTCAATGAGTGCACAAAGCGCTCGGCGATCCAGCCAGGACCGATAATGCCCCAGCGCAGGATGGGAATGCTCTGCGCCGCCGGGCGGCGCGGGGTTGGTAAGTGTGACGGAAACATAGCGGCTCCTTAGTCTTTAACCACGTTCACCCAGCGACGGCTGACCATCGAGGCTTCAATCGCCGACAGCACGCGCTGATTCTGCAAACCAAATTCAAAGTTGGGATAGCAGTCGTCGTCCCCGCAAATCCCCTGCACCAGGTCATGCACTTCGATCACCTTGACGTCAAAATAGCCCAGCCCACCGCCGCCAAAATCGAAGCCGAAGAAGCCGGCATAGGCCGGGATCTGGCTCCCGGCATACAGCGTCTTAAAGCCGCGGTCGTGTTTATCATCGTTGAAGCGATATACCTGCAGTTCGTTAAAGCGCTCCCCGTCCATATACAGCGTGCCTTCGGTGCCGGAAACCTCCCAGAACACGCCGAAGATCCGCCCGGCGGCGATGCGCGAGGCCTCAATCACTCCCGCCGCGCCGCTGTCGAAATTGACCAGGCACTGAACCTGATCGTCATTTTCCACTTCCCGCCACTCGGCATCGGCCGCGACCCGGCTGGCATACCCGGCATCGGTTTGCGGCACCGGACGCTGGCGCAGGCAGGTTTGCGCGCTGGCGGTCACTTCACGGATCCCGCCAAGCAAAAACTGGGCGACGGACAGGGTATGGGCGCCGAGGTCGCCAAGCGCCCCGCTGCCGCCGAGGGTTTTCGAGCAGCGCCAGGACCAGGGCAGGTTCGGGTCGTTATAAAACCCCTGATCAAAGGTGCCGCGAAAGCGCACCGGTTCGCCAATATCTCCCCGGGCGATAATCTGCTTTGCCAGCAGCGCCGCCGGCGTTTTGATGTTGTTAAAGGCCACCATGGTCTTCACCCCCGCGCGCCGTGCCGCCTGCGCCATCTCCTGCGCCTGCTGCTCATTGACCGCCAGCGGCTTCTCGCAATAGACATGTTTACCCGCCGCGATCGCCGCCATCGCCATTGTGTAGTGCAGATGGTTCGGCGAGGTGATATCCACCACATCAACCTGCGGATCGTTTACCAGCTCGCGCCAGTCGCCGTAGGCCTTTTCCGCCCCCAGTTTCGCCGCGTGGCATTCGGCCATCGCCTGATCCTGATCCGCCAGCGCGTAGAGATGCGGGCGCTTGGGCAGATCGGGATAGAACATTGCCGCGCGACGGTAAGCGTCAGCGTGTGCCTGCCCCATAAAACCTGAGCCGATAAGGCCGATATTTAACCGCGCGCTCATGATGCGTACTCCTCTGACGATGAAGGGGAAGATAAATGGTGCGCCAGCCAGGCATAGGCGCGGCTGGCGGTGGCCAGCGGCGGCGCCATCGCCGGGTCCTGCTCGGCTTCGATAATCAGCCAGCCGCGGTAGTCGCTGTCCCGGACAAAGTCGAGGATCGGCGCATAGTCGATGCAGCCGTCGCCTGGGATGGTAAACAGCCCGGCGCGCACCGCCTCGTTAAAGCTCAGGTTTTCCCGATACAGACGCCCCAGCACCTGGGGACGCACGTCTTTCAGATGCAGATGGCGGATACGGTGGCCATATTTGTGCAGTACGCGCGGGATCTCGACCCCGGCGACAAAGGCGTGCCCGGTATCAAACGCCAGCCCGACGTTGTCATGGGTGTGAGACAGAAACCGCTCCAGCTCGTCATCGTGCTCCACCAGCATCATCAGATGATGGTGATAGGCCAGCTGGAGGTCATAGTCGCGCAGCAGCAGGTCGGCAAAGGTATTCAGCTTGTGGCAATACGCCGCAAGGCTGACGCGGCTTAACGGCGGCGAGAGCGAAATAGGCTCATCAAGCGGGGTTTCACCTGGCAGTTGCCCGCATTCGCCGTAAACCATCACTTTCGCGCCGAGCTGCCGGAGGAGCTGGGCGTGCTCCCGCACCGCCTCCAGCTCCGCTTCCACGCTGCGGTCGGCCAGCATGCCGCTGTACCAGCCGGACGCCAGGCGCAGGTCAGCCGCCGCCAGCAGCGGGCCCAGGGTTGATGCCTGGCGGGGAAATTTCCGTCCTAACTCAATGCCCTGATAGCCCGCCTCCCGCGCCTCGCGCAGGCAGGTATCCAGGGGAATATCACCACCTAAATCCTCGAGTACATCGTTGGTCCAGCACAGGGGGCTCACGCCCCACCGCAGTTGCTCTGTCGCCATCTTGTTCTCCTTTCCACCCTGTGGTCTTGTCTGGCGTCACTATAAGCAGGTGACGACCGACGATGAAAACGGAGAAATGATGGAAATCCATCATTGCGCTGGCGGTATATTCGCTATTTCAGGTAACCCTGAAAAATAAATGGAAATAATGCTTGCCGCCGGCTTATTTTGCGGATAAAAATTACTGGCTTAATAACCCGCTTCAGAGGTTATCCCTTTCATTCGAAATATGATGATAGCAATATGAAAAAAACTCAACACCGCACCAGCGCGGGCTTTTGCCGTGCGCCAAGGACAGGCCTGCTGTTATTTGCCTGAATGACACATAGCCGCTTTTAAAACATCAAATAATTAACATTCTCTCTGCAATAATATGACAAGCAGTGGGAAGGTTGGCTTGCGAAATAAGCATGAAACTTTGATGTTTTACTAATAAATAACCCCAGAGCCTCTTGCTAATTACTTATCAGGACTGGTTGGGTTATTTTATTCTGACGCCAACGGGAGAATACACCAACGTGTATCCCTCTCTATGGCCCCTGCACGCCGCTATCGCGATGAGAAACAATAAGATGAATAAGACCTGGCTTTTCACCACCCTGACCCTGGCGCTGGTCGCCGCCGCGCCGGCCCACGCCATTAGCGCGAAATACCGGGAACAGCTTGAACGTTCCGGCTGCACGCAGATGACCGATGGGACCACCTGCGATATTCATAAAACCAAAGCCGAGAATGCCGCCGCCGCGCAGCACGCCAGCAGCGGCTTCGCCCCCTGGGTGGGCACCTGGTATGTTTATACAGAGTATGGCGATAAAATTGATGAGATTACCGTCACCGCTAAAACGGTGAAAACCCATGGTCATCTGGTCGAGGCGGCGAAAGCCAGCCAGGGTAAACTGACCTTCCGGGTGAAAAGCTCAGCCTTTACGCTGAACGACGCCTTTAACGGCGTATGGGCAAACGGCAGCCAGCGCGGCACGTTGCAAAAAGTCCTGTAATAACATCGCTCTGCCGACAGGCCGGGGATAATGCAGACAGAACCTCCCGGCGCAGGCCGGGAGGGAGTGCAACGGATTACTTCTGCGGACGCATGGCCGGGAAGAGGATCACGTCGCGGATGGTATGGCTGTTGGTAAACAGCATCACCATGCGGTCGATACCAATACCCAGACCCGCGGTCGGCGGCAGGCCGTACTCGAGGGCGGTCACGTAGTCTTCGTCGTAGAACATCGCTTCGTCATCGCCCGCCGCTTTGGCGTTCACCTGATCCTGGAAGCGCTGCGCCTGGTCTTCGGCATCGTTCAGCTCGCTGAAACCGTTACCGATTTCGCGGCCGCCGATGAAGAATTCAAAGCGGTCAGTGATTTCCGGGTTGACGTCGTTACGGCGCGCCAGCGGAGAAACTTCCGCCGGGTATTCGGTGATGAAGGTCGGCTGAATCAGATGCGCTTCCGCCACTTCGTCAAAGATTTCGGTAACTATGCGTCCCAGCCCCCAGCTTTTCTCTACCTGAATACCGATAGATTCCGCCAGCGCTTTCGCCGCGTCGAAGTTATCCAGATCCGCCATGTTGGTTTCCGGACGGTGTTTCTTGATCGCTTCCCGCATGGTCAGTTTTTCAAACGGCTTGCCGAAATCAAACACCTGGTCGCCATACGGCACTTCGGTTTTGCCCAGCACCGTCTGCGCCAGGGTGCGGAACAGCGACTCGGTCAGTTCGATCAGGTCTTTGTAGTCCGCATACGCCATATACAGTTCCATCATGGTGAACTCTGGGTTATGGCGTACCGAGATCCCTTCGTTGCGGAAGTTACGGTTGATTTCAAACACGCGTTCAAAACCGCCAACCACCAGACGTTTCAGATACAGTTCCGGCGCGATGCGCAGGTACATATCGAGATCCAGGGCGTTGTGATGGGTAATGAACGGACGGGCTGACGCACCGCCAGGGATCACCTGCATCATCGGCGTTTCGACTTCCATAAAGCCGCGGGCCACCATGAACTGGCGCATGGTGGCGAGGATCTGCGAACGGATACGGAACGTATGACGCGACTCTTCGTTGGCGATCAGATCCAGATAGCGCTGGCGATAGCGAACTTCCTGATCCTGCAGGCCGTGAAATTTATCCGGCAGCGGGCGCAGGGCTTTGGTCAGCAGGCGCAGCTCGGTGCAGTGGATCGAGAGTTCGCCGGTTTGCGTTTTGAACAGCTTGCCGCGGGCGGCGATGATATCGCCGAGGTCCCATTTCTTAAACTGTTCGTTGTAGACGCCTTCCGGCAGGTCATCGCGCGCCACGTACAGCTGAATGCGGCCGCCGACGTCCTGGAGGGTGACGAAGGAGGCTTTGCCCATCACGCGACGGGTCATCATCCGACCAGCCACCGCAACTTCAACGTTCAGGGAAGCGAGTTCATCGTTGTCCTTCGCATCGAATTCAGCATGCAATTGGTCAGAGGTATGGTCGCGACGGAAATCGTTGGGGAAAGCTACGCCCTGCTCACGCAGCGCAGCCAGTTTTTCGCGACGAGCTTTCAGTTCATTATTAAGGTCAATGGCCTCATCGGCACCTTGTGCTTGTTGTTCAGACATATGGATTCCTCATAACCTTGCTTTCAAACTAGCTTCGATAAATTGAACCAGGTCACCCTTCCGCGCGGCCTGTCTCTGGGAAGACACCAGAGCACAATCTTAACGATCCTGGATTCACTCCAAGCTGATCTCACTCAGCTATGGCTTCAGTAACGGTATTTTTTATCGTTGGCCTCCGCGCATGCCAGAATATCCTCCTCCTGTTCACTAAGCTGTGCAAGGAGCGACTTCGCGCTCCGCTGTTGAGGTAATGCCCCCGGTCGCGCTGCGCTTACCGGGGCTACGAATCGCGGCCCGGACAAGGTGTTTACGCCACGAGCCGGGACGAGCGTCAGGCGCCGCCGCCGGTAATTTCACCGGCAGCCGCACGACGTTTGCCAACGCTACAGGCCGCGGCAAAGGCGATAATGACCATCACCGCCACGCAGCCGAGGGTCCATTCGCCCATCTGCGCGAAGAAATGCTGATAGGCGGCAATCGCCGTATCGCTGATTTGCGATTCGGTGGTTTGCTGGGCGACCACGCCCGCCAGCCAGTTGGCCACCGCGCCGGTGGCCAGCATATAAATGCCGGTCAATACGCCGGTGACGCCGGGCATGTTCAGACGGGTGATTTGCGCCATCGCCACCGGGTCGATAAACAGTTCGGCAAAGCCCATCATCGCCAGCCCGGCGACCATCATGCCCATTGAGGCCTGACCGTCAGCCGCGCCATGGCGGGCATTGAGCGCCAGCAGCATAAAGCCGCCGCCCATCAGCAGCAGGCCGAAAGAAAATTTCAGCCAGACGCGCAGCACAGAACGCACGCTGCCTTCCGGGCGCATCAGCCACGCCAGCACCACGCCGGCCGCCATCACCGCTATCGCGTTAACTGACTGGAACAGCGCGGTCGGCACGTCCCAGTTCAGCAGACGACGATTGACGAAGTGGTCGATAAACAGGCTAATCGAGCTCCCGCCCTGCTGCGCCAGCACCCAGAACAGCGTTCCGGCGAGCATCAGCAGGACGATCTGCCACAGCGCGCGACGATGCTCCGGGGCTTTGATCATGATCCGCGCCACCATCTGGGCGGCGAACAGGCAGACGATCGCCAGCAGATAGCCGGACCAGTTGTTTTGCAGCAGTAGAGTGAAAAATACCGGCGCCAGGCAGAGCATCACCAGCAGCCAGCCCCAGGTCGGCAGCACGAACTTCACCGCCCGCAGCGCCGGTTTATCAACGCCGCGGGTATGCCGGAAGTGGCGGCTGCCGCTTAAGAAAATCATCAGGCCGATAAACATACCGATCCCCGCAAGGGCGAAGCCGATATGCCAGCCGTACCACTGCGCCGCCAGTCCGCAGGCGATGGGCGCGGCAATCGAGCCGACGTTGCCGGCGGCGTACAGCAGCGAGAAACCGCCGTCGCGACGCGGGTCGTCGTGAGCGTACAGTTCGCCGAGCAGGCAGCTGATATTGGATTTAAACAGGCCGTAGCCGCAGATGATGATCGCCAGCGCGACGTACAAACTCCATGCGGAGGTCGACTCAACGCCCAGCACCACATGGCCGAGGGTCATCAACAGCGCCCCGGCAATTACCGCCGTGCGGTTGCCGAGCAGGCGGTCGGCAAGCCAGCCGCCGAGAATAGGGGTAACGTAAACCAGAGATGCGTAAGCGCTGAACAGGCTGATGGCGTGGCTGTCGTCGAAGCCAAGCTGGTGGGTAAGGTAAAGGATGAGTAAGGCGCGCATGCCGTAAAAGCTGAAGTACTCCCAGATCTGGATCGCAACGATGTAGTAAATCGCGCGCGGCTGTGAGGGTGTTTTCATGTGTTCTCCTTGCAGCGTGAAAAAGGGAAGTGGCAAGCCACTTCCCTGGTGTGCGTCTATTACTTGTTATTCTCTTCTTTCAGCACTTTAACGGTGTAACGACCATCCGCCTGACGATAGGCGCCGTGGATATCGGTTTCGAAGCCTGGATAGTGGGCGCCGATTTCGCACAGCATCTGCAGGAACTCCAGCACCGGACGGCTCTCTTCGGTGATCATCTCACCCGGCATCACCAGCGGCACTCCCGGAGGATACGGCAGGATCATGTTGGCGTTGACGCGGCCGACCATCTCTTCGAGATACACTTCTTCCGTCTGACCGTGCAGCTCTTTCTGGAACGCGGCATACGGGGTCATCACCATCGATGGCAGCACTTCAAACGCGCGGAACATCAGATCCGGCAGGTTGTGATGCTCAATCAGTTTGTGAATGTTCTGCGCGAGGTCCTGAATACGCATGTTTTCATAGAATTCAGGATCTTCACGGTACAGCGACGGCAGCATGTTTTTCACCCGCAGGTTCAGGTCGAACGCGCGTTTGAAGTCGGTCAGCGCACGCAGCAGGCTCAGCGCTTTAGTCTTATCGATACCGATACTGAACAGGAACAGCAGGTTGTACGGACCGGTTTTCTCTACCACGATGCCGTGTTCGTCGAGATATTTCGCCACGATGCTTGCCGGAATACCGAAGTCATCCATGGTGCCGTCTTTCTTCATCCCCGGCGTCAGCAGCGTGACTTTGATCGGGTCGAGGTACATGTGTTCGTTATCGATGTTTTTGAAACCGTGCCATGCGCTGTCGGAACGCAGCGGCCAGCATTCAGGACCATCGATATGCTCCGGCTGCCAGACGTCGAAGAACCAGCCGTCAGACTCGCCTTTCAGACGTTTGATCTCTTTACGGAACTTGATGGAACGTTCAATAGAGCCGTCGATCAGACGCTTACCAGCGTTCCCCTTCATCATCGCCGCCGCGGTTTCGGTGGAGGCCACGATCCCGTAGTGTGGAGAGGTGGTGGTGTGCATCATGTAGGCTTCGTTGAAGGTCTCTTCGTTTACGTCGCCTTTCACGTGGATCATCGACGCCTGGGAGAACGCCGCCAGCAGTTTGTGCGTGGACTGGGTTTCATAAATCACTTTCCCTTCGACGCGGCCGCCGCTCATCCCGCATTTGCCTTCATAGATCGGCGAGAAGTTGGTGTAAGGCACCCACGCGGAGTCAAAGTGGATGGATTTCACATCCAGGGTTTTCTTGATGAAGTCGGTGTTGTACAGCAGACCATCGTAAGTCGAGTTGGTGATCACCGCGTGTACCGGCCAGGTCGCATTCGGCGTCTCTTTCACACGCTTGGCGATAGTCGCGTGCTGGAATTCGCTCTGCGGAATACCGCCGAGGATACCGTAGGCGTTACGGGTCGGACGGAAGTAGATCGGCGTAATGTCGCTCATCATCATCAGGTGAGTCAGCGATTTGTGGCAGTTACGGTCAATCAGCACGGTGCTGCCGGCCGGCGCGGAGTACATGCCGACGATTTTGTTAGCGGTAGAAGTACCGTTGGTCACCATGTAGCTGCGTTCTGCATTAAACACGCGAGCGATATACTCTTCCGCTTCTTTGTGCGGGCCGCTGTGGTCCAGCAGGGAACCCAGTTCAGAAACCGAAATGGAGATATCGGATTTCATGGTGTTGGAGCCAAAGAAATCGTAGAAGATGCTGCCTACCGGGCTTTTCTGGAACGCGGTACCGCCCATGTGGCCTGGGGTACAGAAGGTATATTTACCTTCACGGACATATTTGAACAGCGCTTTGGTCAGCGGCGGCAGAATGGTGTCGATGTATTCGTCAGTGTTCTGTTTGATTTTGTTCGCGATATCTTCCGCAGCGCCCAGCGCATATTCGAAGAAGCGAACCTGCATGCGCAGATCGTTCAGGCTAACGTCCAGGGTGGAGTAGGTGTTAGCGAACGCATACAGCGGCATGTACTCGTTCATTTTGCTGATTTCTTCGCACAGTTCGAGATTGTATTTATCCCAGTCGAAGATCACGCCGCACAGACGAGAGTTGTTTTCAATAAGTTTTAATAAGTCGTCACGGTCGTTCGGGTAGACAATACGGAAGTCCAGGCGTTCGAGAGCACGATGCAGTTCACGGATGGGTTCTTCTTTGAAGTAAACCCCCATGTGATTCATGATTGCAATAACGTTCATAGTCAAATCTCCAGATGTAGAAAGCCCCTCCCGTCGCGTGATGACAGGTGATGGAAGGAGCCTCAGGAAAACGGGTTGCTGATTAGTGCGCGTTAGCGGTGGTGTTGTTATCCGATGCGTTGTTCTGGCGCTGGTGCATTTTGCGACCGTAGAACATCAGGATAATCAGGCTAACGATGAAGGTGCCGGCCAGTTCGAAGGAGCTTGCGCCCATCAGCGCGATGAAGCAGAACACGCAACCCAGTACCGAACAAATCAGGCTAACGAAGTTACGGATGTTGATGCCTTCGAAACGAATCAGGTCAACACAGGAGTAGAAGTAAGGCAGCATGGTCAGCAGTACCGCGATACCGGTCAGTTCGCCGAACAGGTCAGAGGCTTTACCACCGGCGGAGTTCATCAGGGTAATCAGCACCATCAGCGCGGTCATTTTCACTGCGGCCAGCAGCAGGCCTTTTTTCGGAATACCGTTGTTATCAACTTCGCCATACACTTTCGGGAAGTTACCGTCGTTGGCGGCACGCACACCGGCCTGGCCAACCAGCATCATCCACGAGCCCAGAGAAGTCAGGCAGGCAAAGGCGGTGAAAGCGGATACCATCGGTGCAGCCCAGCCGCCGAGGATGGTAGAGGCGCTAATTGCGAACGGCGCACCGGACGCGGCCATCTGAGAAGCAGGATACATACCGGCGATAACCTGAGTCGCGGCGATGTAGACGATACCGGCCATCGCAGTGCCCAGCATGGTAGCCAGCGGCACGGTACGTTTCGGGTTTTTCACCATCCCGGTACTCACGGCGGCGGATTCTACGCCAACGAAGGCCCACAGGCAGAGCAGGATACTTTTAATAACCGCGTGGCTATCGGTGGTGCTGGAGGTATTCCAGTTCGCCTGATAGGTAGCGACATCAAACCAGTGCCAGCCGACGACCGCAGTCATGACTACCGGAATAAGCACCAGTACCAGACCAATAGTGGTCAGACGGCTGACCCAGGTCCCGCCGAGCATATTAACGAAAGTAAAGATCCACACGATGGCAATACAGGCAATACCTGCTGGCACCGGGTTATTTAAAATTGGGAAGAACGTAGAGAGATAAGAAACTGCGGTAATCCCGATGGCCAGGTTACCAATCCAGTTTGCATGATAATAAAGGACACCGGTCTGGAAACCAAATGCCGGAGATATTTCGCCAGCGTAGGCAATAGGACCGCCCTGCTGCGGGTTTTTAGTGGCCAGTCGGGCATAAACATAAGCCAGAGACATCGCACCAATAATTGAAATCACCCAGCCCCAAATGGCAATACCACCGATGCTGGCCAGGTTCGCAGGTAATAATGCAATCCCGCTCCCCATCATATTACCGGCGACGACACCGGTACAGGCAAATAGCCCGATCTTCTTGGCAGAACTCATGGTTGTTTTTCTCCTAAGTTTATTTGGGAGGTACAGATCATGATACAGAACCATTAATTGACCCGACCAACTGCCAACAAGATTACTGATTTGTACGAGATAAGTCCTAAAGATAAAGTGATATAAAAACAAACATCAGACAAATGATATTTTGACCTTTTTCGCTTAACACATAAACATGACAACAAGGTGTCAAAAAAAGATAAACATCGTTGTATTACAGCAACTTATAAGGAGGAAGGTGTGTTACCCAACTGTTATTTAAAGCCTCCTGAATGCTAAATAAAAATAACAACAAGAGGCTTCATGAGAAACATAAATTTAACCTCACCATGCCCAAAACCTTTTACATGATGAGGGTTTACTTATTCTGAAGAGAGAAAGTTGTCGAGATATGGAACGACTCGGTTAACCGACGTCTGGAAAACCCCATTTTCAATCCAGTACAGGGTATCTTCGCCAGGACGTAAATTAAACGCCGTGATGTAAGAATCGGCAGCCAGACGGTTCTCACCTTTCATCTCATAGACTTTGCCTAACAGCACATAATTTAGCCATGACATCTCTAAATCAATCGCACTATTAATTGCGGTATTTGCTTCGTCGACTTTGCCCTTCCCCAATGAATCCACCGCTTTTATTTGATAATAAATCGCCATGTCTTTTATACCCGGCATCGCCCCTACCCGCTCGACTTCACTGTAGAGGGCGGCCAGCTGTTTATCGTCCAGCGGCTGTTGCGAATGGCGCAATACATCCACCAGCGTTTTTTCGGCATAGGCGTAAATAAAATCCGGCGCCCGCTTAATCACATCATCCAGCAGGCTACTGGCCTTACTTAATGAATCGACATCGCCCTTCATTAACAGCTGATGCGACTGGTAGAAATAGGTTAACGCCACGCTTTGCGAGGGCTGATATTGCCTGAGCATCGCCTGCATTCGCGCCGGCCACGGCTGCGCCAGGGCATCCGACAGGCTGTTCATCAGATCGTTCTGGATGGTCAGCTGGTTATCGTTGGTCACAAAGTAGCGCTTATCCAGCATCGTCGAGCTGTCGGCGTTGTCCACCAGCTGGACCGACATAAAGCACTGCTGCGCCCGATAATGGCGCTGATTAACGAACTCAATGGTCAGCGTTTTGCCGGAACTGCTTGGTTCATTGATGTTGTAGTCCGTTTTGTCATGCACCATAAAGGTCGAGAAGGTGTTCAGCGAGGTGGTGATCAGGCTGGCCAGTCCTACGGCGTAGGAGTGCTGCGACGACCAGTTAGCGCAGGAGTTGCCATTCACCAGGTGGATATCGATATCGCGCGGATTGAGCAGCAGACGCGCCTTGTTGACCGGCGGCCGCGATTCCATGCTCGACAGCGCCACCAGCGCCACGCAGGTGCCCAGCGCCAACAGGAACAGCCCCCACACCAGGGCGGTAGTGAGGCGCTTGCGGCCTGACGGCGCGCTGGCCACGGTAGGAGCCGGTGGCGGCGCGGCGGCATCAGGGAGAGGGACAGAGACGTCGGATGGCGCACCGGCGGCCGGCGGCGCAGGAACGGCGGTCGACGGCGAAGGCGTCAGCGCCTCCATCGACGGGGCTAGCTCCTCCCCCTCTTCGGTGCACCAGATCACCGGCACCGTGAGCTTATACCCCCGTTTGGGTACCGTCGCGATGTACTCAAGGCTAACGTCGTCGCCGTCTTTGAGCGACTTGCGCAGTTCAGAAATACTCTGCGTGACGACGTGGCTGGTCACAACGTTCCGGGTCCAGACGTTTTCGATAAGCTCGTCCCGGCTAAGCACTTCCCCCGGATGGCGGGCAAAAAAGACCAGAAGATCGATTAAACGCGGTTCAAGGGTAAGCTGGCGCCCCTTCCTGCTGATTTGGTTTACAGAGGGGGTTACCAGCCATTCACCGACGCGAACAACAGGTTGTAGCATACAAGAAAGCCCCAGACAAAAAGGGAAAGGCGCGATGATAACACATTTGTCCTACCTATTTTTGCCAGGGGTCACTCCCTCAGGCATTAGGCCGGAATTGGCTCTTTATTAACAATAAAAAGCAATAATTCATTAACATCGTGATCATGAAATCTATATATAGCGATAAAAACGCATTTCCGCTGCCGCTATTGCCTAAGGCAATTCCGATAGCAGAAAAAAATAAGCCTGGAGGCTTAACGCGCTCCAGGCTCAATGCGTTGCGCGCCGATACGGCACGCTTTAAAAAAAGGTTATTTATACACTTCCGCTGTGGCTTCAAAGTTAGGGCCATGCTCACGCGCAGCGGTGATCACGTAGTACTTTCCGCCTTTCTCATCGGCCAGCTTGGAGAGCTGATCGTGCAGATCGGAAGGCGAAGAGAATTCGCCACCGGACGGCCCCACCGAGATCGGCCCGACTTTGGTCAGTTTGAAGTGTTTCACTTCTTCTTTGGTAATCAACTGCGCGGCGGAGGCGCCAAATGCAACGGCGGAAAGGGCTAACGCGACTATCACTTTTTTCATCCTGCAATCTCCTTGGAATTAGCCTTCAGTCAGGCCCTTTCAGTATAGACGGCGATTTACTAAGCGTGCTACCGATGCGCTTATTTTTTGGCCGAGGCGTTCAATAACGCGGCGGTACTCCTTCCGGGCGGGTCTTAAAGCGCCGGTGCAGCCACATGTATTGCTCGGGCGCCATCAGGATGCACTGTTCGATAATCTGATTCATCCAGGCCGCCGTAACCTCGGCGCTCGCCAGCGGCGGCGTGCGCTCCGGCGTCAGGGAGATCAATTCATACCCCATGCCGTTGGGCTTGCGCCGCGGAACAAACGGCACAATCGTCGCCCCAGACATTTTCGCCAGCATCCAGGTACCGGTGGTGGTCGCCGCCTGTTCGACGGCAAACAGCGGGGCGAAGACGCTGCTGGCCGGACCGTAGTCATGATCCGGCGCGTACCAGAGAATTTCCCCCTCTTTTAGCGCCCTGACCATCCCTTTCAGATTTTTTCGATCCAGCATGGTCTTGTTAGAGCGCAAGCGTCCCCAGGTTTGCAGCCAGTCAATCAGCGGGTTATCGTTGGGCCGGTAGACGCCAATACCTGGGGTAAACATGCCGTACATTCGCGCACCCATTTCGAGGGTCAGAAAATGGATACCGATCAGTAAAATGCCCTGCTTTTCTTCCAGAAGCTCCACCACCTCGTTAACGCCGCTGGTCTCGGTCCAGCGCGCTACCCGGTGCACCGGCCAGAACCAGGCCATACCGGTCTCCATCAGCCCCATGCCCACCGATTCAAAGTTCATCACCACCATTCGGTGGCGTTCCTGCTCGCTTTTCTCGGGGAAGCAGAGCTCAAGGTTGCGATAGGCGATTTTCGCCCGGCGCTTCATAAAGCGCATGGCCAGACGGCCGATGGCGTTCCCGAGGCGGTAGATCAGCGGGTAGGGTAGTTGGACAACCAGCCACAGCAGGCCGATACCCAGCCACAGCAGCCAATAGCGCGGATGCAACAGCGCCGGAGAAAATTTAGGCAAATGAGTCATTTCATACCCGTATCAGTGAGCAACGTCTTATATTATCGCATTTTTTTACCGGCCAGCCAAAGGCGGCGACAGTCAGCTCGTTTTGTTAAGCGGGGCGCGACCGGGTGAGAGAAATGTAGCGTAAAATGTAGGGATGTAAATTAATTAGCTTTGCTATATCATGCCCGCCGTTTATTTCCTCATTTCTATGTCGAGCAGGTACACCATGCCAGTGTTACACAACCGCATTTCAAATGAGACGTTAAAGGCGCAAATGCTGGCTGAGACCGAGCCGCGCACGACGATCTCATTCTATAAATATTTCACCATTGTCGACCCGCAGGCGACCCGTGATGCGCTGTGGGTTGCCTTAACCCAGCTGAAGGTCTTTGGCCGCATCTATCTGGCCCGGGAAGGGATCAACGCGCAAATCAGCGTGCCGCAAAGCAACGTTGAGGCTCTGCGTGAGTTTCTCTATGGCTTCGATCCGGCGCTGGCGGGGCTGCGTTTCAATATCGCCGTGGAGGACGATGGTAAGTCTTTCTGGGTGCTGCGCCTGAAAGTTCGCGATCGTATCGTCGCCGACGGCATCGACGATCCCTCGTTTGACGCCTCCAATGTGGGGGAGTATCTCAAGGCGGCGGAAGTCAACGCGATGCTTGACGATCCGGATGCCGTGTTTATCGATATGCGCAACCACTATGAATATGAGGTGGGCCATTTCGAAAACGCGCTGGAGATCCCGGCGGATACCTTCCGCGACCAGCTGCCGAAAGCCGTGGAAATGATGCAGGACCATAAAGACAAGAAAATTGTCATGTATTGCACCGGCGGCATTCGCTGTGAAAAAGCCAGCGCCTGGATGAAGCATAACGGCTTCAATAAGGTCTGGCACATCGAGGGTGGCATCATCGAGTACGCCCGTCGCGCCCGCGAGCAGGGGCTACCGGTGCGCTTCATTGGCAAAAACTTTGTCTTTGATGAGCGGATGGGCGAGCGGATCTCCAATGACGTTATCGCGCACTGTCATCAGTGCGGCGCGCCGTGCGACACCCATACTAACTGCCTGAACGATGGCTGCCATCTGCTGTTTATCCAGTGCCCGAGCTGCGCCGAGAAGTTTGCCGGCTGCTGTAGCGAAGCCTGCATGGAAGAGCATAAGCTACCGGAAGAGGAGCAGCGTAAGCTGCGCGCCGGGCGTGAAAACGGCAACAAAATCTTTAATAAATCCCGTGGCCGGCTGAATACCAAACTCGGGATCCTCGACCCGGAGCCGTCAGAAAAACCATAACCAGACGAGATCGATGATCGCCAGCAGCAGCCAGAGCGCCAGGTAGATCATAAAATGCTCGCGCACGTTGTTGACCAGCATATTAAACAGGCGACGCATAACCGCTCTCAATCACTAACGGCCTCAGCAGAGGCCGTTTCTTTACCCAACGGCAAAAGTGCCGCATTCCATTACGCGTTAAAGCGCGCCAGAGAAAAGGGGGCCAGATTGAAGCTCGATGCTTCGCCCTGAGCAAACTGACTGGCAATTTCGCCCAGCACCGGCGCAAACTTAAAGCCGTGGCCGCTCAGCCCGGTGATCAGCAGCGTGTCTGGCCTGCCTGGCAACGTATCGATAATAAAGTCCTCATCGACGGTATTGTCGTAGGTACAGGAGGCGCCGTGCAGGCAGCCGCCGATGCCAGGCAGGACGTTACGCAAAAACGGGAAGGATTCGGAACCATCGCTGGCGACAGCGCCAAACGCTACCCGCTCCTGCGGGGTGGAGATCGGCTGGCCGCCGTTATGCTTGCCAATTTTCAGTTCATTATCTTCCGCCGGGAAACCGTAATATTGATCGCCGTTGGGCAACTCGCCGGTGAAGGCCGGGAAGTGATTCTTGCTGCTGTAACGGCCATCGGCCTGGTACCAGGCGAATACCTTGCGTACCGGCTGGATAGGGAGGTCCGGAAGCAGGCGGGTGACCCAGGTGCCGGCGCTGACCAGCAGCTTTTTACCATGATATTCACCGTCGAGGGTATCGATGGTGATCCCGTCAGCATGGTGATGAATAGCCGAGACCGGACAGTTGAATAGCTGCGCGCAGCCTGCTTCCCGCGCCAGACGGATCCAGGTTTCGACGGCCAGTTCGCTGCGCAGTACGCCGGAAGCGGGTTCGAAAATCGCCCGATAGTCATCGGGGAGGCGTATCTCCGGCCAGCGCTGCATCACGGCCTGGGCATCCAGCTCTTCCACCTCAAGCTGGAACGCACGGGCGCTGGCGGCGACGTTGGCGAGAAAAGCGGAGCTGGCGGGGCCGAGGTTAATGACGCCGGTGCGTTCAAACACGGCTTCGCCACTGATCTCTGCCAGTTCATCCCATAGCTGCTGGGCACGCAGCACCAGCGGAACATATTTCTCACCTTCGCCATAGGCGTGACGGATAAGACGGCTGCTGCCGTGATGGCTGCCTTCCTGGTGGGGAGGTTGATGGGCATCGGTCATCAGAACATTGAGTCCGGCACGGCGCGCATAATAGCCAGCGGCGGCGCCGACGGAGCCGCTGCCAATAATGATAAGATCGTATTGCATGGTGAGTTCCGGGTAATTGCCTTGTTAGCAGGGTAATTAACTCCCTGTGCTTATACAAGCCCGAAAATAATTCAGGCACCCGCAGGTGCCTGTTAAGTTTAATGTTAAGTCATTCGCAAGCCACGTTAATGTCGGCGGTACTCGTTTTCCTGGTATTCGCCAGATTCAATCTTCGCAATGCCTGCTTCCAGGATTGAAATAAACTGACGTGCGACGTCCGTCGTTAGCCATAGCGTCTGGCCGATCTCAGCATCATTACTGTTTTCTTGAGTGGGGTTCTGGTAGTGCAGGCGCAACATCAGCGCATCGTAGCTATCAACGGTGCTGATGTCCCATCCAACGAGGGGATGGGTCTGAATGACTTCATTATTTTTTTCCATCATAACCCCTTATTCATATGTTAAAAGACAACAATTCTCGAGGTTTAATGCATATTTTTTGAAGCAAGTTAATTATATCAGGGATCAAGAATAAACTCGAGAAATTAAATGAAAGGCAGCATGATTTTCTTCTTTTGCCGCTTTTTTACTCAAGATAAGCGCGTAAAATGGCCACTTTAGTCGATATTGAGCAGAATAATCAGGACTATTCTGAACAGAAGAGGGGATAAAAAAAGCCGGGGCGACCCGGCAAAAAAAGCACAATGAGGGAGCAAACCAGAGTAACTGGATCCCGCCATGCTTCAGGAGAGATCGTGGACAAACCAGTCGTCCGCGCTTTCCCATGTTTCCTGCAGGATTTCGCTTATCCGGTCTTTGTCTTCTTTAAGGGCGCCAAACACCGAGAGCTGATTACCGGTGGCGTAGCGGACGCTCACCTGGCTATCGATGGCCGGAAATTGCTCGGCGATACGGCGAGAGAGTTCGTTATTCAGCGCTTCCAGCGCGCCGTTAGGTAAGGCGGTCGTTTTGGCGATAGACACTTCAATGCGCATAATTGCCCCCTGCGTTCGATACTGGTTATTTATACAGTATCTGGTTAGCGTTGACAACAGGGGGCTGCGTTTTTATTTCTTCACGGTCCAGCGAACGGTTTCACCCGCCAGGAAGGGCACCAGGGTGTCATTAGGCAGGGAAATGCTGTCCACAACGGTCGTCTCTTCACGCACCAGTTCAACGTAGGTCTCATTGACCGGCAGACCGTAGAAGCGCGGGCCGTTCAGCGAGCAGAAAGCCTCAAAGTGCTGCAGAGCGTTCATTTCTTCAAACACGGTGGCGTAGCTGCCGAGGGCGGTCGGGGCGTTAAAGCAGCCGGCGCAGCCACAGCTGGCTTCCTTACGGTGGCGGGCGTGCGGTGCGGAGTCGGTGCCGAGGAAGGCGCGGCTGAAGCCGCTGGCGACCAGCTCCCGCAGAGCCTGCTGATGAATATTGCGTTTAAGTACCGGCAGACAGTACAGGTGAGGGCGAATGCCGCCCACCAGCATATGGTTGCGGTTGAACATCAGATGCTGCGGGGTGATGGTAGCAGCCAGCAGTTCATTACCGTCACGCACGTACTCGGCGGCGTCTTTGGTGGTGATATGTTCAAAAACCACTTTCAGGCCGGGCAGGCGCTGGCGCAGGGGCTCCATCACCGTCTCAATAAAGCGCGCTTCACGATCGAAAATATCAATCTCGGCGTGAGTGACTTCGCCGTGAACGAGCAACGGCATCCCCAGTTTTTCCATCCGCTCCAGCACTGGCATAATGGCGTCGGTGCTGGTGACGCCGTGGCTGGAGTTAGTGGTGGCATTGGCCGGGTAGAGCTTGGCGGCGGTGAAAACCCCTTCGTTAAAGCCGCGTTCCAGCTCCGCTGGGTCGAGGGAGTCTGTCAGATAGCAGGTCATCAGCGGGGTAAAATCATGCCCGGCCGGCACGGCGTCCATAATGCGCTGGCGGTAAGCGATAGCCGCCGCGACGGTGGTGACAGGCGGCACCAGATTCGGCATCACGATCGCCCGGCCATAAAACTCACTGGTATAAGGCACGACGGTTTTCAGCATATCGTCATCGCGCAGATGGATATGCCAGTCGTCTGGGCGGCGGATTTTCAATACCTGGGATTGTGCTGTCATGGAAGGCTCCGGCTAATAGGTTCAGTCATCAGGGCTGTTTTTTGCCGGGCACTAAGGATAAGCGTAAACGTTTTCCTTTGCACTCATTTCCGTAAAAAATTCAGGGCGCCGTAGCGCCCTGGAGATTAATTGGTAAAGGGGATGACAATCTCGCCTGGCTTCACCTCTATACCTTTGGCGTATTTCTTCGCCAGCGCTTCGCCGGTGCTGGCGTCCTCACGCAGGACATAAGCCGGCTGCTGGCTGAAGTAGCTGCGCAGAGACTGATTCAGGTAGGGGAGCAGGGCCTGAATAACCGACTGCAGCTTCTCCGGCGCCACTTTGGCATCGACCACTTCCATTTCCTGCAGGAAGATGGCGCCTTTCTCTCGGTCAAAGGTTGGCAGCGCTTTGAGCTTCAGATCGATCGTCGCTTTCTGCGTGCCGAACAGGGAGTTAAGATCGACGTTGGCGATCCCGCTCAGGGTGACTTTGCCCGGCTCCTCGCGCCCGATAGCGCTGGTCAGGTTCTGCAGTTCGATATGGGCGTCGGCAACGCCTTTCAGACCAATATCTTTGGCGAAATGGTTTCGCTTCTGCAGGGCCTGGTTAATCTCCTGCTCGCTTACCGTGTATTGGGTCAGCTGATTACAGCCACTCAGCAGGCCGCTGACAATTAGCGCGGCGGCGATCAATATCTTTTTCATGGGGTTCCTCAAGCTCATACCTTCCTTCATCCTGACACAAAGCATCATGACCTGTCAGCACCCATCGCGCCAGCAGAATAGGCTGAAAGCAGGAGAAACCGCCGCCGCGCGCATCAGGTGCGCGGCTCCAGCATACCGGAGGCAGAGCGTTTCGGACTGAATTGCCACCATAGCGCCAGGAAGGTGATAACCCCGATGGCGCCGAGCATCAGCCACGGCAGTTCGGGCTGGCCGACGGCTTTCCCGGCATCAAACAGCCAGCCGCCGCCCGCGTAACCCAGCGCGCCGCCGAAGGCGAGCCCCAGACGGCTGAAACCCATATAGCTGCCACGCGCCCGGGCGTCCGCCAGCGAAGCGCCCAGCGTCTCGCGGGCGGGTTCGGCAATGATAGAGCCGATGTAAAACAGGCAAATCAGGGTAAACAGCTGCTGTAAACTGCTGGTCATCCCGATGGGGAGCATGGCCAGGGTCATCACCAGCAGACCGGCCATCAGCCGGTGCTCAAGGCGGAAGCGTTTTTCGCTCCAACGGGCAATAGGATAGAGCAGGGTGAGCGAAATGGTGGCTTCGATGGCGTACATCCATTTCACGGCGGCCGGCGAGCCGGCGATGTCATTCACCATGATCGGCAGCATCAGCATCACCTGCACCGCCAGCATATAATAGCCGGTCAGCGTCAGGACATAGGTGACGAAGCGTTTGTCCCGCAGCACCCGGCCCAGACCCTCGCGAATCGGCGTTTTCACCGTCGAGAGCTTCCATGCCGGCAGATACCAGGCGTTAAACGCGGCGCAGGCGATAAACAGCGCGGCGCCGGCGCTGCACACCAGGCGAAAATCATACTGCAGCAGCCAGCTGCCCAGCAGCGCGCCAATCACCGCGCCGGCGCTATCCTGCATCATCAGGATGGAGAAAAAGCGGCCGCGCTGATGCGGACGCACCAGCTTAACCACCAGCGCCGCCCGCGGCGGATCGAACAGTGTACCGCCGAGTCCGGAGAGTATGCACGAGAACCACAGCACCCACGGCTCATGGGCGACGGCCATCGCCGCGAAACCGCCGGCACGCATCAGCATACCGGTGACGATCATCGGTTTCGCGCCGAAGCGGTCGGCGATGGCGCCGCCAAAGATGCCTAATCCCTGCTGTACCAGCTGGCGCAGGCCGAGCGCAATGCCGACCATCAGCGCTGCCCAGCCCATCTGATCGACAAAGCGGATGGAAATCAGCGGAAAAACGACAAAAAAGCCCAGCACGACCAGCATGTTATCGACTAACAGGAAATATTTACCCAGGCTCCTTGCCTGCGAGACGCGGGACATTTCCCCTCCAGGGAAAAATAGAGATAAGCGAGGATATTCTGCGGGCAATCTGCTGCTTTTCCCAGCACCCTTGTGACAATATTTTTTTATCAAAAAGCAAGATCGATTGAGCCTATTCATCGAAAAGAGGAGATGGCGCAGAAAATGGTATGTTGCTGTTTTCACACTATCGTGCAGGAAAGGTATAGTGATGAAAGCAAGAGTGAAGTCAGGGGGACTGAAAAAGGAAATGTTTGGCTATCGCAGTAACGTGCCGAAGGTGCGTTTGACGACGGACCGGCTGGTGGTGCGCCTGGTTCACGATCGTGACGCCTGGCGTCTGGCCGATTATTACGCCGAAAATAAAGCGTTCTTAAAACCCTGGGAGCCGGTTCGTGACGACAGCCACTGCTATCCCTCCGGATGGCAGGCGCGTCTGTCGATGATCGCTGAGTTTCATAAGCAGGGGTCAGCTTTTTATTTCGCGCTGCTCGACCCTGAGGAAAAAGAGATCATCGGTGTGGCGAATTTCTCCAACGTGGTGCGCGGATCTTTCCATGCCTGTTATCTTGGCTATTCCATTGGCGAGAAGTGGCAGGGGCAGGGGCTGATGTTTGAAGCGCTGACGTCGGCGATTCGCTATATGCAGCGCACGCAGCATATTCATCGCATTATGGCCAACTACATGCCGCATAATCAGCGCAGCGGCGCGCTGCTGGCGCGGTTGGGGTTTGAAAAAGAGGGTTACGCCAAAGATTATCTGCTGATTGACGGGCAGTGGCGTGACCATGTACTGACGGCGCTAACGACGCCGGACTGGTCTGCGGGACGTTAAGGAGAGAGGATGAAATATCAGTTAACTGCGCATGAAGCGCGCGTCATTGGCTGCCTGCTGGAAAAGCAGGTCACCACCCCCGAGCAGTATCCGCTGTCGGTAAATGCTGTGGTGACCGCCTGCAATCAGAAAACCAACCGCGAGCCAGTGATGTCGCTGAGCGAAAGCGAGGTCCAGGCCCTGCTGGATACGCTGGTGAAACGGCACTATCTGCGCACGGTCAGCGGATTCGGTAATCGCGTCACCAAGTATGAACAGCGCTTTTGCAACTCCGAATTTGGCGATCTGAAGCTTAGCGCCGGCGAGGTTGCGGTGGTCACGACGCTGCTGCTGCGCGGTGCTCAGACGCCGGGCGAATTACGCAGCCGGGCGCAGCGGATGTATGAGTTCAGCGATATGGCGGAAGTGGAAAGCGTGCTGGAAGGGCTGACGACGCGCGAAGATGGCCCCTTCGTCGCCCGGTTGCCCCGGGAGCCGGGAAAACGGGAAAGCCGCTATATGCATCTGTTTTGCGACGATATGGACACGCTGATCACCACAGTGGAAGCTCTCGCGCCGCTGGACGATGACGGCGATCTGCGCGCCAGGGTTGAAGCGCTGGAGGGCGAGGTGGCGGAGCTGAAAGCGCGCCTCGATTCGCTGTTACACCATCTGGGAGACTAAAACGTGGGGACAAGATTGCGCATTGGGGTGGTCGGCTTAGGCAGCATTGCGCAGAAAGCGTGGCTGCCGGTGCTGGGGGCGGCGGAAAGCTGGACGCTGCAGGCGGCCTGGTCGCCGGGTAAAGAGAAGGCGCTACGGATCTGCGAAACCTGGCGGATGCCATACGCTGATTCCCTCGATGCCCTGGCGGCACAGTGCGATGCGGTCTTTGTCCATACCTCGACGGCTTCACATTATGAAGTAGTGAATCACTTACTGAATGCCGGGGTTCATGTTTGTGTGGATAAACCATTGGCGGACAAGCTGAGTGAGGCGGAGACGCTGGTCGAGCTGGCGGCGCGACGTCGACTGACGTTGATGGTCGGTTTCAATCGCCGCTTCGCGCCTCTCTATCGGGAGCTGAAGGGGCGGCTGGGCGAGGCGGCCTCGCTGCGGATGGATAAACACCGTAGCGATAGCGTCGGCAACGATCTGCGCTTTACGCTGCTTGATGACTATCTGCATGTGGTGGATACCGCGCTATGGCTGGCCGACGGTCAGGCACGTCTGCGCGGCGGCGCGCTGAAGATCACCCCGCAGGGCGAAATGCTCTATGCCGAACATCAGTTCAGTTCGCCCCGGCTGCAGGTCACCACCAGCATGCATCGTCGCGCAGGCAGCCAGCGCGAGTGGGTGCAGGCGGTCACGGATGGCGGGCTATATGCCGTCAGCGAGATGCGCGAATGGCAGGAGGAGTGCGGTCATGGCGTGGTCCAGCGCCCGGTTGCCGGCTGGCAAACCACCCTTGAGCAGCGCGGCTTTGTCGGCTGCGCGCGCCATTTTATCGAATGCGTGCAAAATCAGACAGATCCTGAAACTGCAGGCGAACAGGCGCTGCTGGCTCAGCGGATCGTTGAGAAACTGTGGCGCGACGCCATTAGCGAATAATCCATTGTAACAACTGACAGTAGTAATTCATGTTGAACCCGGTAGACTATCGCCACTTTCCAGCGCCCGCATTTGCGGGCGTTTTACTCCAGGGTTTGGAATAACAGCGTAATGAACCTTTTAAAATCACTGGCGGCAGTCAGTTCGATGACCATGTTTTCGCGCGTGCTGGGCTTTGCCCGCGATGCGATTGTGGCGCGTATTTTTGGCGCCGGGATGGCGACCGATGCCTTTTTTGTCGCCTTCAAACTGCCTAACCTGCTGCGGCGTATTTTTGCCGAAGGCGCCTTCTCACAGGCGTTTGTGCCGATCCTTGCCGAATATAAAAGCAAGCAGGGCGAAGATGCCACCCGCGTGTTTGTCTCATACGTCTCCGGGCTGCTGACCCTGGCCCTGGCTATCGTTACCGTTATCGGGATGCTGGCGGCGCCGTGGGTAATCACCATTACTGCGCCCGGCTTTGCCGATACCGCCGATAAGTTTGCGCTAACCACCCAGCTGCTGCGTATTACCTTTCCCTATATTTTGCTGATCTCCCTGGCTTCGCTGGTGGGGGCGATCCTCAATACCTGGAACCGCTTCTCGGTGCCGGCCTTTGCGCCGACGTTCCTCAACGTCAGTATGATTGGCTTTGCGCTGTTTGCCGCGCCATATTTCCATCCGCCGGTGCTGGCGCTGGCCTGGGCGGTGACGGTCGGCGGCGTGCTGCAGCTGGCTTACCAGCTGCCGCATCTGAAGAAGATTGGCATGCTGGTCCTGCCGCGAATTAATCTGAAAGATGCCGGCGCGATGCGGGTGGTGAAGCAGATGGGGCCGGCGATCCTTGGCGTGTCGGTAAGCCAGATCTCCCTTATCATCAATACCATTTTCGCCTCATTCCTCGTGTCGGGCTCGGTGTCGTGGATGTATTATGCCGACCGCCTGATGGAGTTTCCCTCCGGCGTGCTGGGCGTGGCGCTTGGCACTATCCTGCTGCCATCGCTGTCAAAAAGCTTCGCCAGCGGTAACCATGACGAGTATTGCCGGCTGATGGACTGGGGACTGCGTCTCTGTTTTCTGCTGGCGCTGCCGAGCGCGGTGGCGCTGGGGATCCTCGCCAAACCGCTGACCGTGGCTCTGTTCCAGTACGGCAAATTCAGCGCCTTTGACGCGGCGATGACCCAGCGCGCGCTGGTGGCTTATTCCGTGGGGCTGATGGGCCTTATCGTGGTGAAAGTGCTGGCGCCGGGCTTCTATTCCCGTCAGGACATCAAGACCCCGGTCAAGATTGCTATTATCACCCTGATTATGACCCAGGTAATGAACCTGGCGTTTATCGGCCCGCTGAAGCATGCGGGTCTGTCGCTGTCCATCGGCCTGGCGGCCTGCCTGAACGCCGCGCTGCTCTACTGGCAGCTGCGTAAACAGAAAATTTTCACCCCGCAGCCGGGCTGGTTGGCCTTCCTGCTACGTCTGATTATTGCAGTGCTGGTTATGGCCGCGGCGCTGCTGGGCGTCATGCATCTCATGCCTGAGTGGTCGCTGGGGACGATGCCGTTCCGTCTGATGCGTTTGCTGGCGGTGGTTATCGCCGGGGTGGTAGCCTATTTCGCCACGCTGCTGGTGCTGGGCTTCCGCGTGAAAGAGTTTGTCCGTCGCACGGCGTAAGCGGTTGTGAGGGTAGAAAAACCCCGCTTCGCCTCAGGCGAAGCGGGGTTTTTTTTATGATGCGCTGCGTTCGGCAGCGAGGATGCGGGCATTCTCCAGCAGACGGATCGCCAGGGCTAGCGCGCCAGTGATCACTGCCAGCGTGACCACTCCGTTCCAGCCGGCCAGCACGTACAGCTTACTGCCCAGCACCGACCCCAGCGACATCCCGATAAACACCACGGTGAACAGCAGGGCGTTGAGGCGGCCGCGGGCCTGTGGCTCAAGGCCATATACCAGGTTCTGATGCGCCACCAGGCTTGACTGCAGGCCAAGGTCAAAGCCAATCGCCGACAGGGCAATCAGCGCCAACTGAGCGTGCACTGGCAGCAGCGGCAGCATAAACATCAGGGCAAAGGAGAGGGTGACCAGCGCCGCACCCATCTGTGTCACCTTACCGGCGCCAAATTTATCGGCCAGACCGCCGGCAAGCGGCGCGGCCAGCGCCCCGGCGGCCCCGGCGATACCGAAACCGCCCGCTACTGCGCTGCCCATGTGATAGTGTTCGGAGAGCATCACCGCCAGCGTCGACCAGAAGGCGCTAAAGGCGATAGAGAGCGCGCCCTGAGCTAGCGCGGCGCGGCGTAATGCCGGGTAACGCTGCCACAGATGCGCCATCGAGGCCATCAGCTGCGGATAGCTCAGCGTTGAGTGCACAGCGAAGCGCGGCAGGACGCGCCACATTACCAGGCCAATCAGCGCGACGCTGACCGCCGCCGCCTGATACATCACCCGCCAGCCGAATACGGCGCCCACCACGCCGCTGACCGTCCGGGAGAGCAGGATCCCCAGCAGCAGCCCGGTCATCACCGTGCCCACCATTTTTCCCTGCTTGCCCGCCGGGGCGAGGATCGCCGCCGCCGGGACGATATCCTGCGCCATGGTCGCCGCCATACCGATCAGCAGACTGACCACCAGCAGTGAGCTGAGCTGGCCGGTGAGGCTGCACAGGAGCAGCAGGAGCGCCAGCAGCACGCTTTTCACCAGGATCAGCCGGCGGCGATCGTGGCGGTCGCCGAGCGGGAGCAGGAACAGAATGCCGAGCGCATAACCCGCCTGCGTCAGGGTAGGGACCAGACCCATACCTTCTACAGTCAGGTGGAGATTGGCGCCCATCAACGGCAGCAGCGGCTGCGCGTAGTAAATAGAAGCGACGCTAAAGCCGGCGCCGAGTGCGAGAATGAAGATAATCCAGCCTGCGTCGCGGGTGGAAAGGGAAGTCGGTGTCATGTTCAATGCCTCATAGATGCGATGGGGCTATTTTTCCCTGAACGCGGCTGGCGCGGTAGCTGGGCTGGTGGTAAAACGGTTATACGTAGCACGTATAGGCAAAAGGAAAATGAAAAGACAGGAGCGTATAGACCGCATTGAGCTGATGCGCACCTATATCCGCATCGTAGAGGCCGGATCGCTCTCCGCCGCCGCAGGGCAGATGGACACTACCCAGGCGACCGTCAGCCGCCGCCTGCAGTCCCTTGAAGGGCTGCTGGGGGTTAAGCTGATCCTGCGCACCACCCATGCGATGAAGCTCACTGACGATGGCGAACGCTGTTATCGTCACGCCCGTCAGGTGGTGGACGCCTGGCTGGCTCTGGAGGATGACCTGCGTATTGCCGACGATCGGCCGGTGGGCGTTCTGCGAGTGCGGGCGCCCCACGCGTTTGGCCAGCAGCAGCTGCTGGCGCCGCTGGTGGCATTTCTACAGCGCCATCCGCAGCTGTCGGTGGAGTGGATGCTAAACGATAATACCGTCGACTTCCTCAGCGATAATATCGACTGCGCTATTCGCGTGGGGGCGGAGGTGGATCCAGCAACGGTATCCGTACTGCTGGCGGAAGTGCCGCGCTGCGTAGTGGCTTCTCCTGAGCTGCTGGCGAAGTATCCGCCGTTAACCTCGCTGGAGGCGTTATCGGGCCTGCCATGGATCGCCATTAATACCTTTTATCAGCATGAGGTACGGCTCAGGCATCAGGCAAGCGGGCAGATTGTCTCTACAGCGATTACTCCCTGTCTGAGCACTGACAGTCTTTACGTCGCGCGCAACACCGCGCTGGCGGGGCTGGGGGTGGCGATGGTGTCCAGCTGGACGGTCGTGGAGGATATTGCCGCCGGACGGCTGATTGAGCTGTTCCCGCAGTGGCGACCCGCCTCGCTGCCGGTTCATCTGGTTTATCCCTGGGCGCGCTATTACCCGACACGCCTGCGTAAGTTCCTCGACCTGATGCGGGAGATCATGCCGGATCTCGCCGGGATGCAGCGTCCGCAAAGCGCATAAAAAAACCGGCCAAAGGCCGGTTTTTTTATTAAGCACGCTTACTCGACGGGCTGTGGGCGAGTCGGTTCAGCGGTGGCTTTATGGGTCGCGCTATGACCACCGGCGGCGCCTTTACCTTCAAAGGCGAACGGCGGGCGCACCCAGGTGCTGTGACGCGGTGCTTCCGGGACATAGTCCGGAGCTGGCGCACGGGTCATTGGCGCGGTGGCATGGCGATGAC
>NZ_JAGRQY010000121.1:0-1530 GCF_018223905.1 Klebsiella sp. 28 | reverse complement strand
CGGCATTATTGTTAAGCAGGAGCCGAAACAGTACACCGGTGCTGGCATGACCCGACTGGTGATGTCTGTCGCCGCAGGCGCAGGTAATCTGCAGGACGCGGCAAAATTCGCTTCAGAAGAGCTGAATGACCAGTCCGTATCGATGGCCATTTCCACCGCTGCGGGTTCCGGTGGGGCGCTCATCCCGGAGAACATGCAAAACGAAGTCATCGAGCTGCTGAGCGACCGTACCATTGTCCGTAAGCTGGGTGCCCGCTCCGTTCCGCTGCCTAACGGCAATCTGACGTTACCGCGCTCGGCTGGCGGTGCAACGGCCAGCTACACCGGCGAAGGAAAGGATGCCAAGACGTCTGAATCAAAATTCGACGACGTAAAACTGAGTGCCAAAACCATGATCGCCCTGGTCCCGATGTCGAACCAGCTGATTGGTCGCGCCGGTTTTAACGTTGAGCAGCTGGTCCTGCAGGATATTCTGACCGCCATCGCTGTTCGTGAGGATAAAGCGTTTATGCGCGATGACGGTACCGGCGATACACCGATTGGTATGAAGTCGCGTGCGACGCAGTGGAACCGCCTGCTGCCGTGGGAAGCGGGTTCCGCGATCAACCTGAACACGGTTGATGAGTACCTGGACAAGATTATTCTGATGGCGATGGATGGCAACAGCCTGATGATCCGTTGCGGCTGGGGTATGTCGAACCGTACCTATATGAAGCTGTTTGGCCTGCGTGACGGCAACGGCAACAAAGTCTACCCGGAAATGGCGCAGGGGATGCTCAAGGGCTATCCGATTCAGTATACCAGCGCGATCCCGGTTAACCTGGGCGAAAGTGGTAAGGAAACGGAAATTTATTTCGCCGACTTCAATGATGTTGTCATCGGTGAAGATGGTTCCATGAAGGTCGATTTCTCCAGAGAAGCCACCTATCTCGATGCAGAAGGTAACCCAGTTTCCGCGTTCTCGCGTAACCAGTCGCTGATCCGCGTCGTCCTCGAACACGATATCGGCTTCCGTCATCCGGAAGGCCTGGTGCTGGGTACCGGCGTCCTGTTCTAACCCACCCCTCTGTTAATAAAGCCCGCATATGCGGGCTTTTCCCTTTAAGGAGAATGTTATGGCTGCGAAAAATAAAGCAGTGGAGCCGGAAGAAACGGTCGTACATGACAACCATGCAACCGAGACCGCACAGGATAACCGTGCGACTGAGACTGCACAGGATAACCGTGCGACCGTGGTCGCACAGGCAGAACGCAAATCCGTTGTGTTCCTCGGTCCGCATAGCCGTTATTCCCGTGGTGATATCGCGTGGTTTGAAGGATCGCACGCCGAAGAGCTGGTTAAGCGCCGTATCGCGGTATGGCCGAAGGATGCCGAACGCGCGCTGAAACCGAAGCCGGGAGACAGCGATTTTGATACTGACATTGGATGATGTGAAAACCCAGCTACGCCTGGAACTGGATTTCACGGAGCATGACGCCATGCTCACGCAAATGGTGAACGCCGCACAGCGGAGCATCGAGCGTGATTAT
>NZ_JAGRQY010000120.1:0-27795 GCF_018223905.1 Klebsiella sp. 28 | reverse complement strand
ACTTCAGGCTGCTTCCGTCGCTTCTCACAGCCCGCCGTTGGCGGCGATGCGCTGAACGGCGAGTTCCAGCAGCAGATGGCGGCCGCCTTTGCCGAGGCCCGGGCGGCGGGGATCCGCAAGCCGGTGATGGTCGGGGCTATCCCGTTCGACACCTGTCAGCCTTCCGAGCTCTATATCCCCGAGCGCTGGGAAGCGTTCTCTCGCCCGGAAAAGCAGCGTTCCGCCCGCTATGCCGCGCCGCTGGAGGCGATGGAGGTGGTGGAGCGTCGGGAGATCCCGGAGCAGGACGCGTTTTTAGCCATGGTGGAACGCGCCGCCGCGCTGACCGCCACCCCGGAAGTCGACAAAGTGGTGCTATCAAGGCTTATCGATATTACCACCCGCGACCGCGTCGACAGCGGCGCGCTGATGGAGCGACTGATCGCCCAGAACCCCGCCAGCTTTAACTTCCACGTGCCGCTCTCCGACGGCGGCGTGCTGCTGGGCGCCAGCCCGGAGCTGCTGCTGCGTAAAGAAGGACAGCACTTCAGCTCTCTGCCGCTGGCCGGCTCCGCCCGTCGCCAGCCGGACGATGTGCTGGATCGGGAAGCAGGCAACAGGCTGTTGGCCTCCGGCAAAGATCGCCACGAGCACGAGCTGGTGACCCAGGCGATGAAGAGCGTGCTGGGCCCGCGCAGCAGTCAGCTGTCGCTACCGGAGTCGCCGCAGCTGATTACCACCCCGACGCTCTGGCATCTGGCGACGCCGATCGCAGGCACCGCGCTGGCGGAAGAAAACGCCATGTCGCTGGCCTGTCTGCTGCACCCGACGCCGGCGCTGAGCGGTTTCCCGCATCAGGCGGCGAAGCGCCTGATTGCTGAACTGGAACCCTTCGATCGCCAGCTGTTCGGCGGCATCGTCGGCTGGTGCGATGACGAAGGCAACGGCGAGTGGGTGGTGACTATCCGCTGCGCGCGTCTGCAGCAGCGTACGCTGCGCCTGTTTGCCGGCGCGGGTATCGTTCCGGCCTCCTCGCCGCTGGGCGAATGGCGCGAAACCGGCGTCAAACTGACCACCATGCTTAACGTATTTGGCTTGAACTAAGAGGCAAGGATGATTGCATTTACCCGTTGGCCGGAAGAGTTTGCGGCCCGCTATCGTCAAAAAGGCTACTGGCAGGATCTGCCGTTAACCAATCTGATCACCCGTCACGCGGACAATGACGCCGTGGCGATTATCGATGGCGAGCGGCAGATTAGCTACCGCCAGTTTAACCAGCTGGTGGACAACCTCGCCTGCTCGCTGCAGCGCCAGGGACTGAAGCGCGGGGAGACCGCGCTGGTGCAGTTGGGCAATGTCGCCGAGTTTTACATGACCTTCTTTGCGCTGCTGCGCATCGGCGTCGCGCCAGTGAACGCTTTGTTCAGCCACCAGCGCAGCGAACTTAATGCCTACGCCGCGCAGATTAAACCGGCGCTGCTGATTGCCGATCGCGAGCACGCTCTGTTTGCTGACGATAGCTTTCTCCACGCGTTTATCGCGGAACATCCTTCCCTGCGCGTCGCACTGTTGCGTAACGACGGCGGCGAGCGCGATCTGGCGACGGAGATTAACCGCCCGGCGGATAACTTTATCGCCAATCCAACCCCTGCCGACGAAGTGGCCTTTTTCCAGCTCTCCGGCGGCAGCACCGGGACGCCGAAGCTTATCCCACGCACCCATAACGATTACGACTACAGTATCCGCCGCAGCAACGAGATCTGCGGGATTAACGCTGAAACGCGCTACCTCAACGCGCTGCCGGCGGCGCATAACTATGCGATGAGTTCCCCGGGTTCGCTCGGCGTCTTCCTCGCCGGCGGGCGGGTGATCCTCGCCGCCGACCCGAGCGCCACGCTCTGTTTCCCGCTGATTGAACAACATCAGATCAACGTTGCCTCGCTGGTGCCGCCGGCAGTCAGCCTGTGGCTGCAGGCGATTCACGAATGGGGCAGCAACGCCCAGCTGCAATCGCTGCAGCTGCTGCAGGTCGGCGGCGCGCGCCTGTCAGCGACCCTCGCCGCGCGCATTCCGGCGGAAATCGGCTGCCAGCTGCAGCAGGTGTTCGGCATGGCGGAGGGGCTGGTAAATTACACCCGCCTCAACGATAGCCCGGAGCGGATTATCAACACCCAGGGCTGTCCGATGTGCCCGGACGATGAAGTGTGGGTAGCGGATGCCGACGGCAACCCGCTGCCGCGCGGCGAAGTGGGCCGTCTGATGACCCGCGGTCCTTATACCTTCCGCGGCTATTACAACAGTCCGCAACATAACGCGGAAGCCTTTGATGCCGACGGATTTTACTGCTCCGGCGATCTGATTTCGATCGATGAAGACGGGTATATCACCGTCCAGGGCCGGGAAAAAGATCAGATCAACCGCGGCGGCGAGAAGATCGCCGCTGAAGAGATCGAAAACCTGCTGCTGCGCCATGAGGCGGTGATCCACGCCGCGCTGGTCAGCATCGAAGACAATCTGCTGGGCGAGAAGAGCTGCGCTTATCTGGTGGCGACCTCGCCGCTGCGCGCCGTCGCGGTACGCCGCTTCCTGCGCGAGCAGGGCGTGGCGGAATTTAAACTGCCGGACCGCGTGGAGTGCGTTGCCGCGCTGCCGCTGACGCCGGTGGGCAAAGTCGATAAAAAACAATTACGTCAGTGGCTGGCCGAAGGCAAGCTGGGCTGAAGGAGAACAGAAAATGGCAATCCCTAAATTACAGGCTTATGCGCTGCCGGAAGCCAGCGATATTCCGGCGAACAAAGTTAACTGGGCCTTTGAGCCGTCGCGCGCCGCGCTGCTGATCCACGACATGCAGGAGTATTTCCTCAACTTCTGGGGCGAAAACAGCGCGATGATGGAGAAAGTGGTGGCTAATATCGCCGCCCTGCGCGACTTCTGCAAACAGAACGGCATTCCGGTGTACTACACCGCCCAGCCGAAAGAGCAGAGCGATGAAGACCGCGCCCTGCTGAATGATATGTGGGGGCCGGGTCTGACCCGCTCGCCGGAGCAGCAGCAGGTGATTGCCGCGCTGGCGCCGGATGAAGACGATACCGTGCTGGTGAAATGGCGCTACAGCGCGTTTCATCGCTCGCCGCTGGAGGAGATGCTGAAAGAGACCGGTCGCGACCAGCTGATCATCACCGGCGTTTACGCCCATATCGGCTGCATGACCACCGCCACCGATGCTTTCATGCGCGATATCAAACCGTTCTTTGTCGCCGACGCGCTGGCAGATTTCAGCCGAGAAGAGCACCTGATGGCGCTGAAATACGTCGCCGGCCGCTCCGGCCGCGTGGTGATGACCGAAGAGCTGCTACCGCTCCCAGCCTCCAAAGCGGCGCTGCGTGAGCTAATTCTGCCGCTGCTCGACGAATCCGATGAACCGCTGGATGATGAAAACCTAATCGACTACGGTCTGGATTCGGTGCGGATGATGGCCCTGGCCGCCCGCTGGCGCAAAGTGCACGGCGATATCGACTTCGTGATGCTGGCGAAAAACCCGACCATCGACGCCTGGTGGGCGCTGCTCACCCGCGAGGTGCAATAATGGCGGCGCTGGATTTTCGCGGTCAGACCGTGTGGGTGACCGGCGCAGGTAAAGGGATTGGCTATGCCACCGCGCTGGCTTTCGTCGAGGCCGGGGCCAACGTCACCGGGTTCGACCTCGCCTTTGACGGCGAAAGCTACCCGTTTGCCACCGAAACGCTGGACGTCGCCGATGCCGACCAGGTACGCGACCTGTGCGCGCGGCTGCTCAACAACATCGAACGACTGGACGTGCTGGTGAACGCCGCCGGGATCCTGCGCATGGGCGCTACCGACCAGCTGAGCGCGGAAGACTGGCAGCAGACCTTCGCGGTCAACGTCGGCGGGGCGTTCAACCTGTTTCAGCAGACGATGGCCCAGTTCCGTCGCCAGCGGGGCGGGGCGATCGTCACCGTCGCCTCCGATGCTGCGCACACGCCGCGCATCGGCATGAGCGCCTATGGCGCCTCGAAGGCGGCGCTGAAAAGCCTGGCGCTGACCGTCGGCCTTGAGCTGGCGGGCAGCGGGGTGCGCTGTAATCTGGTGTCGCCGGGCTCCACCGATACCGATATGCAGCGCACCCTGTGGGTCAGCGACGATGCAGAGCAGCAGCGGATCCGCGGCTTCGGCGAGCAGTTTAAGCTCGGCATCCCGCTGGGTAAAATCGCCCGCCCGCAGGAGATCGCCAATACCATTCTGTTCCTCGCCTCTTCTCACGCCAGCCATATCACCCTGCAGGATATCGTGGTTGATGGCGGCTCGACGCTGGGGGCGTAAATGGCCTGGAAGCGAGAGCTTACGCTGGCGGCGCTGAACGCCAGCAGCGAAAATACCATGGTGGCGCATCTTGGCATCATCTACACCCGACTGGAAGAGGGGCTGCTGGAGGCGGAGATGCCGGTGGATGCGCGCACGCATCAGCCGTTTGGCCTGCTGCACGGCGGCGCTTCCGCGGCGCTGGCGGAGACGCTGGGCTCGATGGCCGGTTGGCTGATGACCGAAGAAGGGCAGTGCGTCGTCGGGACTGAGCTTAACGCCAGCCATCACCGGGCCGTCTCCAGCGGGAAAGTGCGCGGCGAGTGCCGTCCGCTGCATCTTGGTCGCCAGAGCCAGAGCTGGGAGATTGTGGTGTATGACGAGAAGGGGCGGCGCTGTTGCACCTGTCGTCTGGGCACCGCGGTGCTGGGCTAAGAAGCCGCTGTTTCCCCGGCTTGCGCTACGCTTAGCCGGGCTACGTATCGGCGCAATGGGGTAGCCCGGATAAGGCGCAGCGCGCCGCCCTCCGGGAGTGTCCCTGCTCGCATTGCGCTTAGCAGGACTACGGATCTGTAGGTCGGGTAAGGCGTTAGCCGCCACCCGACAAAAAAAACGGCACCGTTCACGGTAACCCTTTCATTCATTTTCCTGCCTTAAGTGATCTCGCTAGCAATGTGAGACAAATCTCTGTGGGTGTACGGCATCTGCGATGTTTCGGTGTTGTTAAATTCTGCGTTGTGATCTAGAAACAAAATGTAACATCCTGATTACCCTACCGGTGGACCACAACAATGAATAATTCAGGGAAATACCTTATCTGGGCGCTGCTCTCCGTCATCGGAGCCTTCGCCCTCGGCTATATCGCTTTAAACCGGGGTGAGCAGATAAACGCGCTGTGGATTGTCGTCGCCGCGGTCTGCGTTTATTTGATCGCGTATCGTTTCTACGGCCTGTATATCGCTAAAACCGTGCTCGGCGTTGACCCGACGCGGATGACGCCCGCGGTGCGGCATAACGATGGCCTCGACTACGTTCCAACCGACAAAAAAGTGCTGTTCGGTCACCATTTTGCCGCCATTGCCGGCGCGGGGCCGCTGGTGGGCCCGGTGCTCGCCGCGCAGATGGGCTACCTGCCGGGGATGATCTGGATCCTCGCCGGCGTGGTGCTGGCTGGGGCGGTACAGGACTTTATGGTGCTGTTTGTTTCGACCCGCCGCGATGGCCGTTCGCTTGGCGAACTGGTTAAAGAGGAGATGGGACCGACCGCTGGCGTCCTGGCGCTGGTGGCCTGCTTTATGATCATGGTGATCATCCTCGCGGTCCTGGCGATGATTGTGGTGAAAGCGCTGACCCACAGTCCGTGGGGGACATACACCGTCGCCTTTACCATTCCGCTGGCGATCTTTATGGGCATCTACATCCGCTATCTGCGTCCGGGACGCATCGGCGAGGTGTCGGTGATAGGCCTGGTGATGCTGGTGTTCGCCATCATCTCCGGCGGCTGGGTGGCGGAAAGCCCGACCTGGGCGCCGTGGTTTGATTACACCGGCGTACAGCTGACCTGGATCCTGGTGGGCTACGGATTTGTGGCTGCGGTACTGCCGGTCTGGCTGCTGCTGGCCCCGCGCGACTACCTCTCCACCTTCCTGAAAATCGGCACCATCGTGGGGCTGGCGATTGGCATCCTGATTATGCGCCCGACCCTGACGATGCCGGCGCTGACCAAGTTCGTCGATGGTACCGGCCCGGTATGGACCGGCAACCTGTTCCCGTTCCTGTTTATCACCATCGCCTGCGGCGCGGTCTCCGGCTTCCATGCGCTGATCTCCTCCGGCACCACGCCGAAAATGTTGGCCAACGAAAGCCAGGCCTGCTTTATCGGCTACGGCGGCATGTTGATGGAATCCTTCGTCGCTATTATGGCGCTGGTGGCGGCCTGTATTATCGATCCGGGCGTCTACTTCGCGATGAACAGCCCGATGGCGGTGCTGGCGCCGGCGGGTACCACCGATGTGGTCGCCTCGGCGGCGCAGGTGGTGAGCGGCTGGGGCTTTAGCATTACGCCTGATACGCTGCATCAAATCGCCAGCGAGGTCGGCGAACAGTCGATTATCTCCCGCGCCGGCGGCGCGCCAACGCTGGCGGTGGGGATGGCCTACATCCTGCACGGCTCGCTGGGCGGACTGATGGATGTCTCGTTCTGGTACCACTTCGCCATTCTGTTTGAGGCGCTGTTTATCCTGACGGCGGTTGACGCCGGCACCCGCGCGGCGCGCTTTATGCTGCAGGATCTGCTGGGCGTGATTAGCCCGGGGCTGAAAAAAACCAGCTCGCTACCGGCCAACCTGCTGGCGACCGCGCTGTGCGTCCTGGCTTGGGGCTACTTCCTGCATCAGGGGGTGGTCGATCCGCTGGGCGGGATTAACACCCTATGGCCGCTGTTCGGTATTGCCAACCAGATGCTGGCGGGGATGGCGCTGATGCTCTGCGCGGTGGTCCTGTTCAAGATGAAACGCCAGCGCTATGCGTGGGTGGCGCTGCTGCCGACCAGCTGGCTGCTGATCTGTACGTTGACCGCCGGCTGGCAGAAGTCGTTTAGCCCGGACACCAAAGTCGGTTTCCTGGCGATCGCCAATAAATTCCAGGCGATGATCGACAGCGGCAACATTCCGCCGCAATATACCGAATCACAGCTGGCGCAGCTGGTGTTTAACAACCGTCTCGATGCCGGGCTGACCATCTTCTTTATGATCGTGGTGGTGGTGCTGGCGCTGTTCTCGATTAAAACCGCGCTGGCGGCGCTGAAAGAGGATAAACCGACGGCGAAAGAGACGCCGTATGAGCCAATGCCTGAAAACCTGGACGCGATTGAGACCCAGGCGAAAGGGGCGCATTAACCGGTGTGCCGGGTGGCGGCTTCGCCTTACCCGGCCTACATTTCCGATCCTCCCTCTCCCTTTGGGAGAGGCTCGGGGTGAGGGATACAAAAGAGAAATGACTTATGTTTGACACCCTCTCCAAAGCAGGAAAATATTTAGGCCAGGCCGCCAAAATGATGATCGGCGTGCCGGATTACGATAACTACGTCGAGCACATGCGAATAACCCACCCGGATCAGACGCCGATGACTTATGAAGAGTTCTTTCGCGAACGCCAGGACGCGCGCTACGGCGGCAAGGGCGGGGCGAAGTGCTGTTAACCCTCTTTCGGCAGATAGAGGCTGATCTGCTCCTGAGTACAGCCGTAAATCGCCGCCAGCTTCTCGCGGGTGCGCTTTTGCGGACGGGAGTCCAGCGCTTCCAGCTGTGACACCGCGGACTGGCTGATGCCAAGCTTTTCGGCTACCTCCTGCTGGGACATCCCGCGCAGGATGCGCCACGCGGCCTGCAGGCTGACGTTTTCTTTATGCATCACGTCGCATACTTCGCCCGGCAGCATGACGTCATCATAGATATCTGATTCATAAGGAATATCTTCCCAGTCGCTTTCATCCTCGTCGTCGTACTCCAGCAGAGCCAGGCGCATACGAAAGTAATCGCTGTAAGGAATGACGACATACTGGTCTTTTCCTTCTTCATCCTTGATGTACTGAATAGTCATATTCGGTATCTTCCTCATGAAGGTAGGTGGTGGTGGTTCGGCGTTTAACCGCCACGACGTAGCAGGTATCGCCCGGCGGATTCCCAAAGGTGTAGATGACTCTGTAATCACCTAATCGCAGCCGGTAGTGGTTTTCGGGAGAGGACAATTTTTTGATATCCGAGATAGGTGAAGCTTTATCATCCATCTTCTCCAGCCTGGATTTAATGCGGCTCTTATACCGAGTATCGATTTTAGAAAATTGCTTATCTGCCGTTTTTGACCAGACAATTTTCATCCGTACCTCCACTGTACGCCCACATAAAATATAAGGAAATAATAAGACTATTAGATAAATTCCGAATTTCTTATGGGGTACTGTAGAGCGGAGAAAAAACGCAGGTAAGAGGCAAAACGCAACCCGTCGAGGCGGCGCGGAAAGGCCTCTGCCGGGCGACAGAGGCTTGCAGAAAATGTGCGATCAGGCGTTCAATCCGCCATCCACGTCCAGCCCCGTACCGGAGATCTGCCCGGCGGCCGGGCTGGCGAGGAAGGTGACCGCCGCGGCGATGTCTTCCGGCTGGCCGTAGTGACCGACCGCAATCATCTGGCGCTGGGCTTCCGCCTGTTCTCCGTCTTCCGGGTTCATATCGCTGTTGGTCGGCCCTGGATGGACAAGGTTAACGGTGATCCCGCGAGGGCCTAAATCACGCGCCAGGCCACGGGTCAGGGCGTTGAGGGCGGACTTGGTCATGGCGTAAACCGCGATGCCCGGCATGGCCACGCGGTTAGCCAGACAGCTGCCGATGTTGATGATCCGTCCGCCATCGGCCATATGCACCAACGCTTCCTGGGTGGCGATGACCACCCCACGGATATTGACGTTGATAAGCGCGTCAATGTCCGCCAGCGTCATGGATTCCAGTGGACCGCCGCGGGCTATTCCGGCGTTGTTGACCAGAATGTCCAGCCCGCCGAGGGACCGGGCCGCATGGGTGACGGCATCCTGAATCGCCTGCGCGCTGGCGCTGTCGGCCTGTACCGCTTCGCCGTACCGACCCAGGGCCTTTATTTCATCGGCGACCGCCTGGGCTTTATCGACCGATTTTTCATACGTAATAACCACATCGGCGCCGGCGCGCGCCAGCGACAGCGCGATGGCGCGACCCAACCCACGGCTGGCGCCGGTAACCAGCGCCTTCTTACCTGTTAAATCGATCTGCATGATGACCTCGTTGCGAGAGTGGTGAGCATCATCATTAGGTATAGACGGTCGGGGTGATTAACGGCTGAAGTATTCCACCTTCTCAAACGCCGCGCGCAGAACCTCAGGGGTTAACGTCACCGGTAAATAGTGAATCGACTCGCCCGGGCGCAGGGTATGGGCAATGACCCGGTCCAGCTCTGCGCGGTTATTGATATCGACCTCCAGCGCCGCCAGGGTGGTCGGCAGGTTAAAGCGCTGATACGCCTGCACTAACTGCGCCAGCACATCGTCCTGACCAAGCAGGGCGCTCTGTACCAGAATGCCGTAGGCCACTTTGGTACCGTGGAGGAATTTATCCGTCTGCGGCAGCACCGTCAGTCCGTTGTGCACCGCATGGGCGGCGGCGACCCGGGTGTAACGTTCCCCCAGCCCGCCAACCATCCCGCCGCCGGCGATAATCGCCTCCACCACATCGCGAAACGCCTGGGTCAGATCGCCGCGGCGCTGGTCCGCCAGCGCCGTTTCGCTGCTGGCCAGCAGCACATCGCGGATCGCCTGCGCGCCGTTAATCCCCAGCCGCACGGTGAGCGGCAGCGCCTCCGGCTGCGGCGCCAACACCACGGCCTCATACCATTTGGCTAAGGTGTCGCCAATGCCCGCCAGCAGGTACTCCGCCGGGGCATTGAGAATGATGCGCGGCTCGACCAGCACCAGGAAGTTGGCGTCATCGAAGAGCTCAAAATTCAGGGCCTGTCCGGCGTCGCTGTACCACACCGACAGCGGCGTCCACGCCGCGCAGGTGGCGGCGATAGTCGGGATGGCCACCAGCGGTACCCCCAGGCGGCGGGCGAGCACTTTCGCGCTGTCGAGCAGCGCGCCGCCGCCGACGCCAATCACTACCGCCCGATCGTCACCTGAGGCCTGCACCAGCCCCGCCACGTCGCGTTCGCTGCAGTGGCCGGTAAAGCGGATCTTTTTCGCCTCCGGCAGGTGGAAGGCCGCCGGCAGAAAAGGTTCGGCGCCGGCCAGAGCGCGCTCGCCATAGACCCACACCGCTCGCGAGAGCTGGTCGGCGTTAAAAAAATCGCTCAGCCGCTCAAGGCTGCCAGGATGGGAGAAATAGTTGGCCGGGCCGGGCACGACGCGGATATCGCTGTTGCTCATGGAAGCTGTCCTTATGGGTGTTGGGCTAACCTGATGTTATGTCTGGACATCCAGATGGCTAATATTATTTCGTTGTATCTTATGCTTTTTACGCAGTTGTCAGCCAGCGGCGGCTATGAAAAATTCGTTAAATCAGAAGATTAATTGCCGCACGGGAGCAGTGATGAGCGCGAATCGCCTTGAGATGCATAACATTAGCCTGGCCTTCTCCGGCTTTCAGGCGCTGAACAAGGTGGACTTTACCCTCCATGGCGGGTCGGTGCATGCCCTGACCGGGGCCAACGGCGCGGGTAAGTCGACGCTGATGGCCGTGCTGTGCGGCACCCACGCCCACTATGAGGGCGAAGTGTCGATCAATAGCCAGCCGGTCACCATTCGTTCGCCGCGGGATGCTAAACAGCTGGGGATCCACCTGGTGCAGCAGGAGGTGGACGTGGCGCTGGTGCCGGGCCTGAGCATTGCGGAAAACATTATGCTGGACAGGCTGGCGGAGCCGGGCATGACCTTCCGCTGGTCGCGGGTTCGGCAGCTGGCGCGCGAGGCGCTGGCGCAGCTGGACGTGGCGCTGGACGTCCGGCGCTCCATTGACAGCTGCACGCTCGCCGAAAAACAGCAAATCCTGTTGGCTCGCGCCCTGTCGCACCATTGCCGCTTTTTGATCCTCGATGAACCCACCGCGCCGTTGGATCAGCATGAAAGTGAGCGTCTGTTTGCGGTAGTACGCCGTCTGCAGCATCAGGGGATCGGGGTGGTGTTTATTTCGCATCGTATCCATGAGCTGAAGGCGATCTGCGACACCCTGACGGTGCTGCGCGACGGGCGGCTGATTGAGAGCGGCCCGATGGCGCCGCTGAGCGGCGAACAGATCGTCGAAAAGATGCTGGGCCACGAGCTGAGCGATATCTTCCCGCCGCCGCGCCCGCCGCACGGCGAAGAGGTGCTGTTGCAGGTTGACGGTCTGCATGATGAGGCGCTGCTGCAGGATATTTCGCTGCGCCTGCGGAAGGGGGAAATTCTTGGTATCGCCGGGCTGGCCGGCGCGGGCAAAACCGAGCTGTGCAAAGCGCTGTTCGGCGCCAGCAAAAGCCGGGTGCAGCGTGGCGAGCTGAACGGCCAGCCGTGGCGACCGCGCGATCCGGCCGACTCGGTGGGGCGCGGCCTGGCGCTGGTCCCGGAGGAGCGACGCAAAGAGGGCATTTTCATTGAAGAGCCGATCGCGATGAACCTGGCGGTCAGCGCCGATAACAGCTTTTCGCGCTGGAGCCTGTTTGGCCATCGGCAGGCCTGGCGCTGGGCGGAGGAGGTGATTGCCCGCCTCGGCGTGCGCGCTACCGGTCCCGGTCAGACGCTGCGCCGTCTTTCTGGCGGCAACCAGCAGAAGGTGGCCATTGGCAAATGGCTGCGCGGTGATGCCAACGTTTTGATTTTTGACGAACCGACCAAAGGGGTCGATGTGAAAGCGAAAACCGATCTGTTCATGCTGATCGATGGTCTGGCGCGGGAAGGCAAAGGGGTGATTTATGCCTCGGGTGAATTCGCCGAGCTGGTCGGTTTATGCGACCGCATCTGCGTACTGTGGGACGGACGGATCGTAGCGGAGATCCCCGGCGCGGAAGCCCGGGAAGAGACACTGCTTTATTATTCAACCGGAGGAGCGGCAGCGTGAGCAAGGCCCTGGCAGTAAACGCGACGGTATCGGGCCGTCAGCGATTTTTTGATTTTCTCTATAAGTGGGGCATGTTGCTGACCGTGGTGCTGCTGGTGGCGGTCTTTGGCCTCGCCTCGGACAACTTCCTTGACCCGTTCAACATCATCAACATTCTGCGCTCGATTGCCATCGTGACGGTGATTGCCATTGGGGTGTCGATTTCCCTCACCATCGGCGGCTTCGATCTGTCCGTCGGATCGACGGCATCGCTGGCTAACGCGCTGGTGATTTCCCTGTTTGTCTGGCATGGCCTGGGGACCACCGAAGCGATTCTGATAACCCTCGCGCTCTGCACCCTGGTGGGGCTGTTTAACGCCTTTCTGATCGTGGTGCTGCGCATTCCTGACATGCTCGCCACCCTGGCCAGCCTGTTTGTGATTCAGGGCGTGGCAATGACATACAGCTACGGTGGGTCGATTACCGAAAACATGGTGCTGCCGAGCGGCGAGATGGCGGAGGGTACTATCCCGGCGGCCTTTGGCGCGCTGGGGCAGGTGCCGACCATCGTCATTATCATGCTGGTGGTGACGCTGGTCGCCCAGCTGGCGCTGTCGTTCACTACCCACGGACGGCGGATGTACGCCATCGGCGGCAACCCGGAGGCGGCGCGGCTCTCCGGCCTGCGGATCACGCGTTACAAAGTCGCAGCATACGTGATTGCCTCGCTGCTGGCCGGGCTCGGCGGCATTCTGCTGGCCTCGCGCATCGGCTCTTCGCAGGTCAACGCCGGCGGCGGCTATCTGATGGACGCGGTGGCCGCGGCCTGGATCGGCTTTTCGCTGGCGGGCTCCGGCAAACCAAACGCCCTGGGGACGCTGGTGGGGGCGGTGATCCTCGGCGTGCTCTCCAACGGGCTGGTGATGCTCTCGGTGCCGTATTACGCGATGGACATTATTAAAGGGTTGGTCCTGGCTGGCGCGCTGGCACTGACCTATTTTCAGCGCCGTACTTAACATTTTACAGGGTAAACCGCATGAAAAAGATCGCACTCTCTCTGATGACGCTGGGTCTGCTGCAGTCGACGGCGGCGCTGGCCACCGCCCCGACGCCGGTGCCGGCGGCGATTGCCGAACACAACGGCCCGATCCGCATTGCCGTGATCCGCAACCTCGGGTCTGACGATAACACCACCCAGTTTGTCGCCGGGGCGTTGCAGGAAGGCAAAAAGCTCGGTTTCAAAATCAGCACCTTCCTGAGCAACGGCGATGACGCCAAATTCCAGGACTTCGTCAACCAGGCCATCAGCCAGAAATACGATGGCATTATTCTCTCCCAGGGGCGTGACCCGTATTCCACCGCCCTGGTGAAGAAGGCGGTGGACGCCGGGATCAAAGTGGCGGTGTTCGATACCGCGGTAAGCGGTGAGATCCCCGGGGTGACGGTCAGCCAGCAGGATGACGCCTCACTGACCGAGCTCTCCTTTGGCCAGCTGGTGAAAGACTTCAACGGTAAGGCCAACATCGTCAAGCTGTGGGTGGCGGGCTTCCCGCCGATGGAGCGCCGTCAGGCGGCTTACCAGACGCTGCTGAAGCAAAACCCGGGGATTAAAGAGCTGGAGTCGATCGGCGCCGTGTCATCCGATGTGCAGGGCGACACTGCCAACAAGGTGGGGGCGATCCTCGCCAAGTATCCGAAAGGGAAAATTGACGCGATCTGGGGCACCTGGGATGCCTTTAGCCAGGGAGCTTATAAAGCGCTGAAAGAGAATGGCCGCACCGAGATCAAACTCTACAGCATTGATATTTCCAACCAGGATTTGCAGCTGATGCGCGAGGCCGGCAGCCCGTGGAAGGTGAGCGTGGCGGTGGATCCGAAGCTTATCGGCGCGACCAACGTGCGGCTGATCGCCAACAAGATCGCCGGCGAGCCGACGCCAGCCACCTACGACTTCAAGGCGGCGGCGATCCCGCAGGCGCTGCTGGCGGCCCAGCCGGGGGCGGTGAACGTGGCGTCGCTGGGGAAAATTATCCCTGGCTGGGGCCAGACCGAAGACTTTATCGCGCCGTGGTTCGCGACGCTGGAAGCGAAGAACAAATAAAATCAAGCCGGGTGGCGGTGGGCGGCGGCCTGGTGCCCTCGCCCCGGCCCTCTCCGCAGGGAGAGGGGGAAAACCATGCCACCGGGCGAGAGGGATCCCCTATGTCAGCATTACCTTCCCCCGAATACAGCCGCAATATGCGGCTGATTGGCCATAGCGATCAGGGCGGTCGTCCGGACGGCGTGCAGCTTATGGTGCATCGCGGATTCGCCTATATCGGCCATATGGTGTCGCAGGGTTTTTCCGTGGTCGATGTTCGCGATCCGACCCGGCCCACCACCGTCAACTATATTGCCGCGCCGCCGGGCACCTGGAACGTGCACCTCCAGGCGCATGACGATCTGCTGCTGGTGATCAACGCCCGGGATCTGTTTGCTGACGCCCGTTTTGCTGATGAGAAGGTGTACTACACCCGCTCGGTGGGCGACACGGTCAGCGATGTGCAGGACAGGGGCTGGAGCGCCGGGCTGCGCATCTTTGATATTTCCACTCCCGCGCAGCCGCGGGAAATCAGTTTCCTGTCGCTTAACGGCATCGGTATTCACCGCATCTGGTACGTCGGCGGGCGCTGGGCGTATGTGTCCGCGCTGATCGACGGTTTTACCGACTACATCTTCCTGACCATCGATCTGGTCGATCCGCGTAAGCCCGAAGTAGCCGGGCGCTGGTGGCTGCCGGGGATGCACCAGGCGGGCGGTGAAACACCGGACTGGCCGCAGGGCAAACGCTATGCGCTGCATCACGCCATTATTGCCGGGGATACCGCCTACGGCAGCTGGCGCGACGGCGGCCTGACGCTGCTGGATGTCAAAGACCGTACCCAGCCGAGGCTGATTAGTCATCGCAACTGGAGCCCGCCGTTCGGCGGCGGAACGCATACCGCGCTGCCGCTGCCGGATCGTGACCTGCTGGTGGTGCTGGATGAAGCGGTGCTCGACAACCAGGAGGACGGCGAGAAGCTGATCTGGCTGTTTGATATCCGCGAGCCAACCAACCCGGTGAGCATCGCCACCTTCCCGCCGCCGGACGAAGCGGATTACGTGGCGAAAGGGGCGCATTTCGGCCCGCATAACCTGCATGAGAATCGTCCCGGCAGCTTTGTCAGCTCAACGCTGATTTTTGCCACGTATCAGAATGCCGGCGTGCGGGCTTACGATATCTCCAACCCGTATCGTCCGCTGGAGACCGGGGCGCTGGTCCCGGCTGCGCCTGAGAGAATGATGGATACCCGTCCCGGCCGCCCGCGGGTGATCCAGTCCTGTGACGTGTTTGTCGATGCGCAAGGCATTATCTACAGCACCGATTACAACGGCGGGCTATCGGTGATTGAGTATCTGGGGTGAGGGTAAGGTAAACGCAAAATTGTGCTCGCATGTCTGCCGGGTGGCGGCTTTCGCCTTACCCGGCCTACGAAAGACTGCAATATCAAACCGTTATGCGGCTATTTGTAGGCCCGGCAAGCGCAGCGCCGCCGGGCAATCCCAGAAAATGGCACTTTTTTAGGGGGGGCTCCCTCTCCCTGTGGGAGAGGGTTGGGGTGAGGGAAACAGGCGCACTCAGCTGTACTGGCGTACCCGCGCCAGCAGCTCGTCGACGCTGTCGATACGCTCGGCCAGCACGATCAGCGCTCTGCCCAGGGTAATGGCGTGGCGCAGGCACTCATGACGCATGGCGTCGTCCTGGATAGTGTCGATATCCGCGACGTGCGACAGTCCGACGCTGCGGCGGATCAGTTCGCTGCCGCAGAAGCCGACCGCGTCCGCCCACACCTTTTTCAGAAAGGCGGAGGCATAGCCGGGGTAAGCCAGCGCCGCGTCGCGGGTTTTCTCCGCCGCCAGCGCCTGGAAGCGCTCGGCAAAGGTGGTCCACAGCTGGTGGATGTCGTTCAGCCGCTGCTCGCGCGCGGCGGCGGCATCGCGAATGCCGAGCTGGCCCGGCAGGCCGCAGTAGTTCAGCAGCAGGTTGCCGATGGCGGTGCCGATATCGAAGCCAATGGGGCCGAAGTAGCCGAACTCGGCGTCGATGGCCTTCAGGCTGCCTTCGGCAACGAAGATCGACCCGCTGTGGATATCGCCGTGCAGCAGCGCTTCCGCATGGGCAAAGAAACGGTGCTTCAGCGCCGCCACCGCCAGCTTAAGCTGAGCGTCGTCGCGCAGGGCGGCGACATCGGCCTCCAGCTCCGCCGGGTAGTTATTGCGCTCGTGGATCTGATACGGGTCGTTAAAGAACAGATCCTCGGTGATCTCGCACATCGCCGGGTTAATAAACTGCGCCACCTGCGCCTTTTTCTCGTGGGGATGGAGGTAGAAATCGCTGGTGTGAAACAGCACCTGCGCCAGATAGTCGCCAAGCTGGCGGGCCGCCTGGGGATAGTAGACGTTAGCGATAAGCTCTCCGCGCCAGATGCGGTGGTCGGAAAGATCTTCCATCACCATCACCGCCAGCTCGGGATCAAAGTGATGGATTTTTACCGTGTGCTGCGGGCTGTGCTGATAGTGGGCGATAAGAGTTTGCGCCTCCAGACGGGCGCGGTCGAGGGTCAGCGGCCAGGATTCGCCGACGCAGCGCACGTAGGGCAGAGCCTGTTTGACGATCGCCCGGCTGACGCCCTGGCGATCGAACACTTTAAACACCAGATTGAGGTTGCCATCGCCCACTTCCTGCGCGCTGACCAGCTCAGATGGGTTGTCGATGCCGGCGAACTGTTGCGCGTAAGCCACGGCATCGTGGGCGGTGAAGGTATGGTATTGCGACATTGCCTCGATCCTCGAATTCTGATTAAGCCGTTCAGACGTCTATACTTCTGGATTCCATCCTGACACAATGTGATACAACAACGCAACAGGGATTTAACGACATGCAGACATTACAGACCACCAGCCTGCGGGTGAGTGAAAATCAGCTTTTTATTCTCGACCAGCAGGCCTTGCCGCAGGAAAAACGCTGGCTGGCGGCGGATAACGTTGCGCTGCTGGTGGACCATATTCATACCCTGCGGGTGCGCGGCGCGCCGCTGATTGGCCTGTCCGCCAGCCTGCTGCTGGCCCTGCTGGCCCAGCGCGGCCTGAACCGGGATGCACTCCAGCAGGCGCTGGAGACGCTGCGCGCGGCGCGGCCGACGGCGGTCAACCTGATGAATAATCTGGATCGCATGAAGCAGGCGCTGGCCCGGGAGGATTACCCGCAGGCGCTGGAAGCGGAAGCCTTGCGTCTGGTCGAAGAAGATAAACAGCTGTGCGACCGCATCGCTGAGGCGGGCAGTGCGCTGGTGAAGCCCGGCAGTCGACTGCTGACCCACTGCAACACCGGTGGCCTGGCGACCGCCGGGGTAGGGACCGCCCTCGGCGTTATCGCGCTGGCGCACCGGCAGGGAAAAGTGACCAACGTATGGGTTGATGAAACCCGGCCGCTGCTGCAGGGCGGTCGTTTAACCGCCTGGGAGCTGGGCGAGCTGGGCGTGCCCTATCAGCTGATCGCCGATTCAATGGCCGCCAGCCTGATGGCGCAGGGGCAGGTGGATGCGGTGTGGGTCGGCGCCGACCGTATCGCCGCCAACGGCGACGTGGCGAATAAAATCGGCACCTATTCTCTGGCGGTTTTGGCCCATTATCACCAGATCCCGTTTTACGTCGCTGCCCCGCAGACCACCCTCGACCGCCATTGCCCGAACGGGGCGGCGATCCCCATTGAGCAGCGCGCGGCGGCGGAAGTGACCGGAGTGGCGGGCAGCTTCGGCGCGGTACAGTGGGCGCCGACGGGGGCCGCCGTTTACAATCCGGCGTTCGACGTCACGCCTGCTGGGCTGATAAGCGGCTGGGTGCTGGACAGCGGGGTGGTCACCCCGGCGCAGGTCGCCGCCGGGGCGTTTGCGCCGGACAACGGATAACGGACGTCGTGCCGGGCCTGGAAAAAAAGGTTTTCCCGGGCCCGGACAAACACCGCGCCGCTACGGCAGGACCATGGCTACCGCCGGGGCGGATGATCGGTCGATACGCTGACCCAGCGCGGTGATGGCCGCCTGGAAGGGACACAGCGTACCAACGTCGGTCTGACGGCAGCCCGGCTGACGCCACTCCTGACGCAGCATCGGGTGCTGCGCGTCCGGCGTCTGCAGACGACGCAGGTCGTCGAGGCCTTGCGCCTGGAAATAGACCCGCAGATAGCGTTCTCCGCTCTTCGCGTTGCGCCAGCGCTCCAGCACCAGGCTGCTGCCCGGCGGGATATTTCCCCGGCTGTAGCCCGGCAGCTGCCAGCTAAAGTTCATCAGCGTGCGCACCATGGCGATATTGGTGTCATGGGCCACCAGCAGCAGCCAGCGTACGTTCGGATTCGCCTCCGGTTTGACGCCGTCGAGCATAGCGTTGAGCAGCACCGACCCGCGTTTTTGCGCGGTATACAACACATCGTTACTCAGATCGTAGTTTTCCGTTAACAGCGGCAGCAGGGCGGTGATCTGCCTGGCCTGGGTGATCTTGCCCCACGCCAGCTGGCTGAGAGGCAGGTTTTCACTCCAGCCGAGACGCAGCGTCTCCACCATATTGGCCATCACGCTCAGTCCGCTAATGGTGGTCTTCCCACTTTTGCTCTGCTCGACCTGCCACGGGGTATCGAAGATCGGGCAGGGCTTATCGGCCTGACAAACCGCCTGTTTCAATAGCTGGATGGTCGGCGCCAGCGCCTGCCGACGCTGCGCCAGATCCCCGGCCTTCTCTTTCACCGCCGCCAGCTGGCGGGCGGGGTCGGTTTGCGTGGCGGCGAACTTGTCGGTCTGAAACAGGGGATCGGCATCCCCGCTGACATAATGGATAGCGACGCCGCAGCCGGGGAAGGCGCCATCCACCAGCGCCTGGGCGGTCGCTCGCGTCCGCTGCAGCGGGCTGGCGCGCACGTATATCGACTCCGCCGTCGGGCATCCGGCCTGCAGCAGGCCGAGCTGGCGGTAATGCTGGCCTTCCGCACGCCCTTTGTTGACCACGGCGGCATAGCCATGGCCGGTGAGCTCCCCGTCATGGGTGGTCCACTCGGTCCACGGTCGGCCGGTGGCGGCCTCGATGGCTTCCCGGTTGCCGGCCGTCGGCGGACGAATACCGTGGCGGCTGAGCTCGACCACTTTCTCCAGCTGCCAGTCCGCGGCGGCGGCAGATTGCAGCGCCAGCAGCGGCAGCGCGCAGGCGATAAACAGGCGTAACAGCCCCTGATGTCTTGCAGGCATCATATCTTCTTCCTTATTCGTTAATCGGTTATGAGGAGAACGAGGTCTGCCGTTCGACGGCATGGCGCCGGGCGACGATGGCGGCAGTGGTAAAACAGAGTAGCGCGGAACCCAGACCGGTACCCACCCAGAACAGCGCCAACGTGCTGAAATCATACAGCGTTTTGCCGTTTTCAAGGATAGCCGTTTTATCAATAATGATCCCGGTGAGAAACTCGCCCAGGCCGGCGCCGGCGTAGCTGGCGATGCCGATGGTGCCGAGCGCGGCCCCGGCGGCCTTGCGCGAAGAGATATCGACGGCGATCAGCCCGCCGAGGAAGCAGGTCAGAGCGCCAATGGTGGCCCCGAAGATAATCATCGCCAGAATATCAGTGTAGTAATTGTGCGGCGACCAGAGCATCAGGGCGAAGCCGGCGGTGTTCAGCAGGCTGATAAACCCGGCCATCACGCTGCGGTTGCGCGGGAAAAAGCGGTCGGAGAGCATGCCGGCGATGATGGTCCCGGCGATGCCGGCGATAGCGTTGACGCCGATAATCCCGGACGCCTCCAGCGTGGAATAAGCTTTATCCTGCTCCAGAAAGAAGATCCCCCAGGAGTTGACGGCGTAGCGGTCGATGTACATAAAGGCGGAGGCGAGGGCGAGGGTCCACAGCGCCGGGTTACGCAGCGCCAGCAGCTGGTTTTTAAACACCGAGCCGCGGGCTTCGACCTCCTCCTGCGGTTCATCGCGGATGACGTTGATGGACGGGAAGCCGCTGCTCTGCGGCGAATCGTGCATGAACAGCACCAGCAGCACCACGCCGGCGGCGCCGAGCGCGGCGGTGGACAGGTAGCCCATCTGCCAGCCAAACCCGGCGATCACCGCGGCGATCACCATATAGGTCACCGCCTCGCCGATATTATGCGCCGTCGACCAGATGCCATAGAAGGTGCCGCGCTCCTTAACGCCGTACCAGCGCGCCAGCGAGACCGCGCAGGGGCCGACGCCCATCGACTGCGCCCAGCCGTTGATCCCCCAGAAGATGGCCAGCAGCAGGGCGTTGGTGGTCATCCCCATCATCAGGTTCATCCCGGCGCTGAGCAATAAACCGAGGCTCATATAGCGCACCACGTTGGCGTGATCGGCGATAAAACCATTGACCAGTTTGCCGATGGCGTAGCTGAAGAACAGGGTAGAGCCGATCATGCCGAGCTCCGTCGGGGTGATCCCCAGCTCCACCAGCGCGCTTTTGGCGACGGTGAAGGATAACCGGCAGACGTAAAAGGTGACGTAGGCCAGGGTCATGGCGATGAAGGTTTGCCAGCGCACCCGGCGAAAACGGTGTTCATCAAACGCGGCGCCCGCTTTCGGCGGCGACGCCCGGAAAAAAGCGATAATTCCAGACATAGGTGGTTCTCCGCAGGTCGGAGGCCTGACTGATTGATGTGGTTCGTCCGTGAATGAAGTTATCGTTACTGTGTAGAGTACATAATCAGAAATAGCCTGACCCGTAAGGGTTAATGTAATGGTTGTGGGATCATCTTTTTCAGCTGCGGGTAGAGCGTTGGGCTGGCCAGCAGCAGCGGATTGCCGCGCTGGATCCCCTCTTGCGCCAGAAAATCGTTGCTGGCGCCGCCCGCTTCGCGCATCAGCACCAGCCCCGGCAGGGCGTCCCACGGGTTCATGTGCGGCTCGTAGTAGCCAATCAACCGGCCCGCCGCCGCCCAGGCGCTCATCAACGCCCCGGAGCCGTTGCGGATAAACATGCCGCCGTCGCTGAGCAGCGCCTGCAGAAACGGCAGAAAGTCCGCCGGGGTGACGCGATGCGAGGTGCCGACGCCCATCACGCCCTCTTTGACCGTCGTCGCGGGGTGCGGACGGATCGGAGCGTCGTTGAGCCAGGCGCCATGGCCCCGCAGGGCGTGAAACAGCTCGCGATGGTTGGGGTCGTAGACCACGCCGATGACCGGTTCGCCGTCGGCGACGATCGCCAGCGACAGGCACCAGGTGTGCAGGCCGTTGAGGAAACAGCTGGTGCCATCGATGGGGTCGACCACCCACAGCACTCGCGCGTCGGGCAGGCGAGCGCCGCTCTCTTCGCCGAGAAAACCATCCTCCGGAAACGCGCTCTGAATGCGCTGTTTGACAAAGGCCTCCACCCGCTTATCGGCCACGCTGACCACATCCTGCAGGTCGTCGCCCTTATGGTCGACGGTCAACGCCTCGCGCTGTTGATAGTATTCAAACGCCAGCTCAGCCCCCGCTTTCGCCAGCTCGCAGGCCAGACGGTAGCGGGCCTGTAGCGCTTCTGATTCCTGAGATTGCATAGTGACTCCCTATTTTGCACACGTGTGCATTTTACGTGAAAAAAACAGCCCCGAAGGGCCGAATGAGTGTGGCCGGGTTTCGCAGAAGATTCTGTGATCGCTCCAGCATAAAATGATTTTTTCATTTAGCACTATGACGAATAATTAGTTTCACCGGCACTTCGCGATGGCGCGAGGGCAGGCTGAAGCGGGCGATCCGCGTCATTAACAAATCCACCGCGTGGTGGGCCAGCAGGGCGGTATTCTGCTGAACGGTGGTGAGCTGATAGGGCTGCCAGTCCGCCTGCGGGATATCGTCAAAGCCGACGATGGCCGGCAGCGGGGCGGCGGCGTCCCGCAGGCCGTCCTGGGCGCCCAGCGCCAGCATATCGGTGGCGCAAAACAGCGCCTGCATCCCGGGGTTTTCAGCAACCAATTCTCTGGCAGCCTGGTAGCCGGCCTGATAGCCGCCGCCGTCGCAGAAGCGGCTGCTCACCGCCATATCCGACGTCCGGGCGATAAAAGCCTCATAGCGCTGGCGGGTGCTGAAGTTCTCGCGATTTTCGCCAATAAAGCCAACCTGCCGCCAGCCTCGACGACTGAACAGATCCGCCACCAGCTTCGCTCCCTGGGCGTTATCGCTGCACACCCGGTCGCAGCCGGCGAGGTCCGCATGGCGGTTGATCAGGGTGACGGGGATCTTGCGCGCCAGATACTCTTCCGCCAGCGACAGCGGCGGCGCGCCGGAGGTGATGATCACCCCGGCGACGTGATAGCTCAGCAGTTGTTTAAGCGAGGGGGCGAGCTGCTGCGGATCGTCAGCGTTCATCAGCAGCGGCATAAAGCCATTGAGCGCCAGCTGATGAACCAGCGGCGCCAGCAGTTTGCTGCGAAACGGGTTGTCGAAACCGGCGGTGACGATGCCGATAAAATTACTGCTGCCGGTGATCATCGTCCGGGCGATGATATTCACCTGATAGCCCAGGGCTTCCGCGGCGCTCAGCACCTTCTGCCGGGTCTTCTCCGACACCGAGGCGCCGGGGGTGAAGGTGCGGGAGACCGCCGAGCGCGAGACCCCGGCCAGTCTGGCCACGTCCTCGGCCTTAATCCATTTTTTATCGCTCATCGTCGTTTCGCGCCGTCTGTTTTCCAGGAGGCCGACGCCCGGGCGGGCGTCGGTCACGCACACTGCCTGAAAAGGTATCACAGAAAGGCGTCGTCGCGCAGCGCCTTGCGCCCTATACCGGGTAGCGGATGTGCTCCACCTCACGCTGCAAAATCACCCTGCCGTGGCGAATGGAGGTCAGCACCCGTGCCTGACGACGGACGGCCTCGTAGTCGTTTTCCGCATCGAGGATCAGCAGGTTCGCCGGGCGGCCTTCGGCGAGGCCGTAGTTATCGCCCAGACACAGCGCCCGGGCGCTGTTGTCGGTGACAAAGTCGAGACAGCGCTGCAGATCGTCATAGCCGAGCATATGGCAGATGTGCAGTCCGGCATCCAGAATGCGCAGGATATTGCCGTTTCCCAACGGATACCACGGATCCTGAATCGAGTCCTGAGCAAAGCAGACATTGATGCCGGCGCGATCCAGCTCCGCCACCCGGGTGACGCCGCGCCGTTTCGGCCAGCTGTCAAACCGGCCCTGCAGATGAATGCTTTCGGTCGGGCAGGAGATGAAGTTGATGCCCGAGGCTTTCAGCAGGCGAAACAGCTTTGAGCAGTAGGCGTTATCATAAGAGCCCATCGCGCAGGTGTGGCTGGCGGTGACCTGCGCCCCCATGCCGCGCACCCGCGCCTCTTCCGCCAGCACTTCGAGGAAACGCGACTGCGGATCGTCGATTTCATCGCAGTGGACATCCACCAGGCGGCCGTAACGCTGGGCGAGGTCCATCAAAAACATCACCGAGCTGACCCCTTTGTCACGGGTGTTCTCATAGTGCGGAATGCCGCCCACCACGTCGGCGCCCATCTCGATGGCGCGCGTCATCAGCTCCCGGCCGTTGGGATACGATTCGATTCCCTCCTGCGGAAAGGCGACAATCTGCAGATCGATGAGATCGGCGGCCTCTTGTTTCACCGCCAGCAGCGCCTGCAGGGCCGCCAGCGACGGGTCGGTGACATCCACATGGGTGCGGACGTGCTGGACCCCGAAATCGCGCAGCATGCCGATGGTTTTCAGCGCCCGCTGGCGGGTGTCCTCCGGGGTAATACTCGCTTTGCGCTGGCTCCAGCGGGTGATGCCTTCAAACAGGGTGCCGCTGCGGTTCCACTCCGGCTCACCCGCGGTGAGGGTGGCGTCAAGATGGATATGCGGCTCGACGAAGGGCGGGATCGCCAGCCGGCCCTGGGCGTCGATAGCCCCGGCGTCGGCAGTCTGCATCGCGGACTGGGCGGTGATGCGGTGAATTATCCCGTCCTGCAGGTCAAGGGTAAACAGCGCCTCCTGGCGGCGCAGGCGAGCGTTAATAATTTTCATGGTGGGTCCTGTAAATGGTTTTGCGATAAACGCCAGATCACCAGCGCGACCGAGGCGTTGAGATGAAACTGAGGGTGGCTGACCGGGTAGCCGGTCAGTTTTTCAATGCGCTGGATGCGCTGATGCAACGTGTTGCGATGGAGACCCAGCCGGTCGGCGGCCCGCACCACGTTGCCGTTCTCCTGCAGCAGCGTCTCGAGGGTCTCCAGCAGCAGCCACGGCGCTTTACGGCCCGGCTCGATCAGGCAGCCGAGGGTGTCGTGCATAAAATCGTTGAGCAGCGCCGGGTCGCTGACCGCGGACAGCAGTTTGATAAACCCCAGCTGCTGATAGTCGCTGATGCGCTGGGTTGGCCGCAGGGTATCGCACAGATCCAGCGCCTGGCGCGCCTGCGACAGCGCCCGCGGGTAACCCTGCAGCTGCCTGACCGGCGCGGAGAGGCCGCAGAGCAGCGACAAACTCTCCTCTCCGTCCGCCAGCGCCTGCAGCCACTGCTGTAGCCATTTTTTCTGCTGAAAGCCTTCCCCCTCCTCATCCGGCAGCAGGAAAAGGAACATGTTGCTGCGCTCCAGCAGCGGAAAGGAATTGCCCTGCTGGTTGAGCTGCTGCTGCAGCTGCTGACGCACGCTGCGGTGGGCCTGCAGCAGCCAGGCTTCGGCCTGCTCGGGCGGGAACTGGCGAAACAGGCGGGACAACCCCTCCAGACGCAGCGCCGCCAGCCGCAGCGGACGGGTAAAATCGAGCTGCTGGTGCAGGGCGCGCTGATGGAGCATCTGCAGGTCCGGATAGTCGCCGGTGACCAGCTGCATCAGAATGTCGCGCTGCGACTGCAGGACGTTTTCGCTGCGGACCAGCGCGGTGCCGATGCGCTCGGTGACAATCACCATCTTCAGCAGGTAGGGCTGCTCGATCAGCGGCATGCCCAGCTCGTCGGCAAGGGCGATCAGCGTGGCGGGAATGGCGTGGATATAGGCCTCGCCGGTGAGGATCACCATCCCGGCGATGCCGCGCTGTTTGCCCTCCATCAGCAACTGGATCAGGTTGGCTTCATCCCGGGGATGGTTGATGCCGGTGATAAACACCAGCTCGCCGCCCATGATCCACTCGGCGATATGTTCATTTTCCGCCACGTAGTACCAGCGTACGGCCCGCTGCAGCCCTTGCTTTCCCGCCCGCAGACGCAGGGCGAAGAGTCCCTCAAGGGCCAGCAGTTTGCTGACCGTCAGGCTCATGGCTCCTGCTCCGCGACGGCGGCAGGCTGGCGTTTGCTTAGCAGAGCCAGGGCGATATAGACCAGCGCGGAGACGGAGATCCCCACCAGCGGCGCGATCCACGGCGAAAGATAGGCCACCACCGCGCCGGCGGCGTAGGCGCCGAGTCCCAGCCAGTTAAAACGCGGCAGGCGGGCGTTCTGCAGCAGGGGATAGCGCCCGCCGCGGGCGAACCAGTAGTCGGCGAGGATCACCCCGCCGATGGGCGGAATAATACTGCCCAGCAGCACGAGGAAGGGGATCAGCATTTCGTACATCCCGCCAATGGCCAGCACAATGCCCACCCCGGCGGCGGCGAGGGTCAGCGTCCGGCGACGTTCGCTGCGCAGCAGATGGCAGGCGGCGGCGGAGACGTTATATATGGTGGGGCCCTGGATGGTCAGCAGGTTGAGACAGAGCATGATCACCGCGGCCACCGACAGCCCCTGCAGGATCAGCACTTCAACGATATCGGCCTGTTGATAGACGATAGCGCACCAGGCGCCGGCGACGATCATCAGCCCGTTGCCGATGAGGAAGCTGCCCATGCTGGCGAGAATGGCGGTCCGGCTGGAGTTAGCCAGCCGGGTCCAGTTTGTCGCCTGGGTGGCGCCGCTGGCGAAAGTGCCGAAGACCATGGTGATGGCCGCCGACCAGGTCATGGTGTCGCTCGGCGCAATACGGGTCATCGCTTGCCAGCCGCCGGCGTGGTGCAGCGCCAGATACATGGAGACCATCAGCAGCACAAACATCAATGGCACCGACAGGCGCGACAGCGCGTCCAGCCCCTTGTAGCCCACCAGTGCGGTGAGGCAGAACAAAATGCCAAACAGCACCATCAGCGGCTGGGTCAGCGCCTCGGGCAGGGCGAGGATCTTCACCAGCGAGATAGCGACCGTGGCGGTCCCCCAGGCGTACCAGCCCAGCTCGGCAAAACCAAGAATAAAATCGGCCAGCTTGCTGCCGATCTCCCCGAAGCAGAACCGGCCCATCAGCACTGTATTCAGGCCGCTGCGCGCGGCGATCCAGCCCAGCGACGCGGCATAGAGGGCCAGCAAGGCGTTGCCGATGACGGCTATCCACAGCAAATTGACGATGGAAAAGGAGACGCCGAGTTTACCGCCGGCGAACATCGTGCCGGTGAAAAAGGTAAAGCTGAACAACACCATGGCGATGGAAAATACGCCTTTGCGTCCGGCGGCGGGCGCTTCGACGAGGGGAAAATCATTGCTGTTTGACATCCTGGAACCTCTGGCTGGTAGATGGGCGGTGATAGCCGGAAGTAGCAAGAGATGTGCCAGGAAAAACCGGGCACGGGGAATAGCGCGCGGTGTGCAACATGCACATTTATTGAAGGATCCCGGAGGGGTAATGCCATTCTACTGTGCATCCTGCCAGGTTTTGCACCAGTCCAGGGCAGAGGAGGGCGGTGAGCGCATCCCTGGCGCCGGAGGAGAATTTTAGCCAGGACGATCCGCCTTTTTCTGGCCAGAGAGTAGTGGAGAATAGTGGTGTACTGAAAACGGTTGGTTAAATCACTGTGAATAAAGGTTATTTAATATGCTTTTATGATATAACCATTTGTCTTGTGTGTGTTTCCTGAAATATTGTCCCCTCCGGTTAGCGGTGTTAGTATCGGATAAATAGCCATTTAGACGGCTAAATAAATCATCGCTAACCTAAGGAACTGCTATGTGGCAAGAAAGACTCGCGCAACTGGTCACCACCTGTCATTGGATCGGCGCGAAAGGCTGGGCGCCGGCGACCGGCGGCAATATGTCGGTGCGTCAGGATGATACCTGGTGCTGGCTAAGCGAGTCGGGCCGCGACAAAGGCAGCCTGACAACCGAGGATTTTCTGCAGGTTGAGATCGCCACCAACCAGGCGCCTTCCGGACGGAAGCCGTCGGCCGAGACCGGTCTGCACACCCTGGTGTATCGCCTGTTCCCGGAAGCCAACGTGGTGCTGCATGTGCATACCGTCAACGCCACCGTGCTGTCGCGCATCGAAAAAAGCGACACGCTGGCGCTGCAGGGGTATGAAATGCAGAAAACCCTTAGCGGGCAGCATAGCCATCTCGATACCGTTCCGATCGCCATCTTCGATAATGACCAGGATATTGACGCCCTGGCGGCGCGGATTGCCGATTATGCGCAAACCCGCCCGCTGCGCTACGGCTTTCTGCTGCGCGGCCACGGCCTGACCTGCTGGGGGAAAGATATTCAGGAGGCCCGCCGTCAACTGGAGGGGCTGGAGTTCCTGTTCGAGTGCGAGCTGATGCGCCGCCGCTACGAGCCCTGAGCCGGAGCAGGTATGGATTTTTATCTTGGTATCGATATTGGCACCTCGCGGGTGAAAGCGGTGCTGTTTGATCAGCATTTCACCGCCTGCGCCAGCGCCGCGGAAAATACCTCACCCCGCCTGTCGGCCAATGGCTACGCGGAACAGGATATGACCCAGCTGTGGCATTCGGTGCTGGCTATTCTGCGCCAGATTGCCCGCCATCCGGCGCTACAGGCGGGGCGGCTGCGGGCTATCGGCCTCGCCGGGCAAGGGGAGGGGGTCTGGCTCAGCG
>NZ_JAGRQY010000012.1:0-3516 GCF_018223905.1 Klebsiella sp. 28 | reverse complement strand
GGAAACCCTTGGGATCTTTATAGTCCTGTCGGGTTTCGCCGCCACTGATTTGAGCGTCAGATTTCGTGATGCTTGTCAGGGGGGCGGAGCCTATGGAAAAACGGCTTCGCCGCAGCCTCATCGTTTCCCTGTTAAGTTCCTTCCTGGCATCCACCAGGAAATTTCCACCTCACCCGTAAGCCGGTACCGCTCGCCGCAGCCGAACGACCGAGCGCAGCGAGTCAGTGAGCGAGGAAGCGGCACATCTCCCGTTACTACATGTTCTGCTGACGCGCCGGTGCCGCCTTTTTCTCCTGCTACATGAAGCACTTCACTGACATCCGCATCCGTGCCAACATATTAAGCCAGTATACACTCCGCTAGCGCTACGTGACTGGTTCAGGGCTGCGCCCCGAAACCCGCTAAAAACCACTGACGCGCCTGCGGCTTGTCCAACCCCGCGCCGACCGGGAAAGGCTTTCCCGTCCGTCACGGGGTTATCAGGAGGCGATTCTGGCAGATAAACGCAACAAGATGCTCACGATGTGGGTGACGGAAGACGAACACCGGCGGTTGCTTGAGCGGTGCGACGGAAAACAACTGGCGGCGTGGATGCGCCAGACCTGCCTTGATGAGAAACCGACACGCGCCGGCAGGCTCCCCTCGATTTCGCCGGCGCTGCTGCGTCAGCTTGCCGGCATGGGCAATAACCTGAACCAGATCGCCCGGAAAGTGAACGCCGGTGGTGCCGGTCATGACCGGGTGCAGATCGTGGCAGCGCTGATGGCGATCGATGCCGGTCTGGAACGGTTGCGGCATGCCGTACAGGAAAAAGGGCCGGACGATGATTGTTAAATTCCATCCCCGGGGTCGCGGCGGGGGCGCCGGTCCGGTGGACTATCTTCTGGGTAAAGACCGGCAGCGTGAAGGTGCCAGCGTCCTGCAGGGGAAGCCGGAAGAAGTCCGGGAGCTGATTGATGCGTCGCCGTATGTGAAAAAATATACCTCCGGGGTGCTGTCATTCGCGGAGGCGGACCTGCCGCCGGGTCAGCGTGAAAAACTGATGGCCAGCTTTGAGCGGGTTCTGATGCCCGGACTCGATAAAGATCAGTACAGCATTCTGTGGGTGGAACACGCAGACAAGGGTCGTCTTGAGCTGAATTTTCTGATCCCCAATACCGAATTACTGACGGGGAAACGCCTCCAGCCGTATTACGATCGTGCCGACCGGCCGCGCATCGATGCGTGGCAGACAGTGGTCAACGGCAGGCTGGGGCTGCATGATCCGAACGACCCGGAGAACCGGCGGGCGCTGGTCACGCCGTCAGGACTGCCAGAAACGAAGCAGGAAGCCGCGGAGACGATTACACGGGGTTTGCTGATGTTAGCCTCATCAGGAGAGCTGAAAACGCGTGATGACGTCACAGGGGCGCTCACAGCGGCCGGTTTTGAGGTGGTCAGAACCACAAAAAACAGTATCAGCATTGCCGACCCGGACGGGGGGCGAAATATCCGACTGAGGGGAGCCATTTATGAGCAGTCTTTTAACGGCCTCGAGGGACTTCGAGGAGAAATCGAAAGCACAGCAGCAGCTTACCGAAGAGAGGCTGAAAGCCGCATTCAGCAAGCACGAGAACGTTGTCAAATCGGAACTGAACGCAAGCGCGAAGAGAATCAACGACGCCATCAGCGCCCACGAACAGGGGATGAACGCGGCGATGCAGTCGAACCGGCTGAGCGTGCTGCGAATGGTCGGGCGGACGTGGCTGACCATCACCATGGTGTCAGGGCTGCTGTTCGCCAGCCTGAGCGGGGTGCTGTGGTACCAGGGGAACCGGATAGCGGCGAACCTGGCGGAAATCAGGCAGCAGAGAGATACGCTGTCGAAACTGCACATGCAGACGTGGGGCGTGACCTATCTGGAGAACCGCAACGGACGGTTTCTGGTGCTGCCGGAGGGGATGAAAGCCGAAACGGGCCGGACGGTGGACAACAAGACGCGGAACGCGGTGAAGCTGGTACGGGAGTAGAGCAGAATGACGGAACTGGAAAAACAATTGCTGAGCGCGTTAGAGCAGCTACAGCAGGACTACTCGAGAAGGCTGGACGAGTGGGAGAGCGCCTTCGGGGAATGGCGGAAGATGTCTGGTCTTATGCAACGGGAGAACGCGGCGCTGAGCGAGCGCGTGTCGGGCTTGAGCAGGCAGGTGCAGAGTTTGAGCGAGCAGCTGCGCCGGTTATCGACAGGCTGAATGAGATTGAGCAACAGCGATACGGGCAAAGAACGGAAAAGGAACCAGAGAAGACAGCAGATCTGGTACCGGAACGGCAACGCACATTATCTCATGGTGACAGGGAGTATGGAGACTGATAAACGCCCGTCTCAGGTGGCCTGAGCGTGACGGGGATCATGGCCATTTTCTGCGATTTCAGCACACAGAGAGTCTTTTTTAACCGAAATCACCGGCTATGCAGTGATGTGAATAAGTGATGCATATGCGTAAAATAAATCAGGTGCGTTTCTGGTGGTTTTCGGTGTACTTGCCACCACCTTTTGCCCGTCAGCCATCAGAAACGCCCTGAGGGCCTCCGGCGCGGTGCGGGTAAGGGATGTTATGGTAAATGTGCCTCACAGACTGGTACAAAAAAAGCCCCGCAGGGCTTTTTTGCTATGAGTTAGCCATATTTTCTTGCGAATTTTTCATCGGAATCGCATAGATAAATAATAAACTCAATAAACGCGATGATCGCGGGTATGAATGTCCAGCAAAAAATTAGATACAGGAATCCCTGTCCTATTTTACCTAAGTAAAATTTATGTGCGCCAAATCCACCAAGGAAGAATGCTAATAGCGCGGCTGCGATTCTACTTTTTTCACCTGAACCTGAAGAGGCGTTTGTGGCTCCGCAGTGTGGGCATGACTTTGCTGTTTCGTGTATTTCCTTGCCGCATCCTCGGCAGTAAACCATTGAACTCATTTTTTATCCTCGAGCTTATTTTTAGTTGGGATGCATAATATCCAATGTTTTATAACGATATGCATCCTATATGCTCGGGTGGGATAGATTTCCATTATGGTGAAGGATCTTCTTGAGATCCTTTCTGTAGCGTCGTAATCTCTTGCTCTGGAAACGAAAAAACCGCCCTGCAAGGCGGTTTTTCGAAGGTTCTCTGAGCTACTAACTCTTTGAACCGAGGTAACTGGCTTGGAGGAGCGCAGTCACCAAAACTTGTCCTTTCAGTTTAGCCTTAACCGGCGCATAACTTCAAGACTAACTCCTCTAAATCAGTTACCAGTGGCTGCTGCCAGTGGCGCTTTTGCATGTCTTTCCGGGTTGGACTCAAGACGATAGTTACCGGATAAGGCGCAGCAGTCGGACTGAACGGGGGGTTCGTGCATACAGTCCAGCTTGGAGCGAACTGCCTACCCGGAACTGAGTGTCAGGCGTGGAATGAGAAACCGCGGCCATAACAGCGGAATGACACCGGTAAACCGAAAGGCAGGAACAGGAGAGCGCACGAGGGAGCTACCAGGG
>NZ_JAGRQY010000119.1:0-25681 GCF_018223905.1 Klebsiella sp. 28 | reverse complement strand
GTGGTGGTGGACTGCAGCTGCGCGGCGACCGCGTCATCGCTCAGCACATGGGTCAGCTGACGCAGCAGGCCGAGGTGTTCATCTGAGCTGGCGGCAATCCCGATCGCCACATAGGCGGTCTGCCCTTCGCCCCAGGTGACGCCCTGCGGGAACTGAAACACCTGAACGCCGGTCTTCAGCACCTGGTCACGCGTATCCGTCGTGCCGTGCGGGATCGCGATCCCGTTGCCGAGGAAGGTCGAGGTCTGCTGCTCGCGCGCCAGCATGCCGTTCACGTAGCCATCGGCCACGTTGCCGGCGCTGACCAGCGCGGCGGCGACCTGCCGGATGGCCTCTTCTTTATTACCGGCCTGCTGGCCGGGATGAATATCCTGCACAGATAACTGGAACATGGTTCTCCTCTCCTGCTGAATTGAATCGTTTCAGCTAACTTGAGAAAAAAGGCGCCATCTGACGGGGAACGGATTGCCGAATGACGCTGAAACGTTTCAAGAATTTTGTACCTTTCTTGCTCAACGCGCAAGGTACGTCAGCGACTTGATCGCAGAACTTAGAGGTACTGCACACTTTTGCTGAAGCATTAGCTATCGACCGCCTCGAACGTCAGCTTTTTGCTGAACCCTATATTTTGAAACGCCTTTTTAATTATTCGTGCCATACTACTGTTTATTTTTAGCCAGCAGGCGTAAACTCCGCGCCGTCTCCTGAAACTACAGAAAACCAAACCCATGGAAAACCGTAGCGCCGCTCTCCCCCGACGCGGGTTCGATGTCACCTCTTCCGCCTTCTTAATCGTCGCCTTTCTGACGGGCATTGCCGGGGCGCTGCAAACCCCGACCCTGAGCCTGTTTCTGACCAACGAAGTGCACGTCCGCCCGGCGATGGTCGGTTTCTTTTTTACCGGCAGCGCGGTTATTGGCATTCTGGTCAGTCAGTTCCTCGCCGGCCGCTCCGACCGTCAGGGCGATCGCAAGCAGCTGATTGTCGTCTGCTGTCTGCTGGGGGTGCTGGCCTGCGTACTCTTTGCCTGGAACCGCAACTATTTCATTTTGCTGTTCATCGGCGTTTTTCTCAGCAGCTTTGGATCGACCGCCAACCCGCAGATGTTTGCCCTCGCGCGGGAGCATGCCGACAGGACCGGCCGCGAAGCGGTGATGTTCAGCTCCATTTTACGTGCCCAGGTCTCCCTGGCATGGGTGATTGGTCCCCCGCTGGCCTACGCCCTGGCGATGGGGTTTGGTTTTACCGCGATGTATCTCAGCGCCGCGGCGGCGTTTATCGTCTGCGGGATCATGGTCTGGCTATTCTTGCCCAGCATGCGCAAAGCAAAGCCGGTAGCGACCGGCCGGCTGGAAGCTCCGCGCACGCATCGCCGCGATGCGCTGCTGCTGTTCAGCATCTGCACCCTGATGTGGGGTACTAACAGCCTGTACATCATTAACATGCCGCTGTTTATCATTAACGAGCTGCATCTGCCGGAGAAGCTGGCGGGGCTGATGATGGGCACCGCCGCCGGACTGGAAATTCCGACCATGCTGATTGCCGGTTACTACGCCCGGCGTTTCGGCAAACGCTTTCTGATGCGTCTTTCTGCAGTGGCCGGGGTGCTGTTTTACGTCGGCATGCTGACGGTGCATACGCCAGCGCTGCTGCTGGCGATGCAGGTGCTGAACGCCATCTATATCGGGATCCTCGCCGGGATCGGCATGCTCTATTTCCAGGACCTGATGCCGGGGCAGGCGGGCGCGGCCACCACCCTCTATACCAATACTACCCGCGTCGGCTGGATCATTGCCGGTTCACTGGCGGGGGTAGTGGCGGAGATCTGGAGCTATCACGCGGTGTTCTGGATTGCGCTGGCGATGGGCGTTGTCACTCAGGCCTGCCTGTGGCGGATAAGAGACGTGTAAGCACATTGCCCGGCCAGAGCCGGGCAATGCAGATTAATGATCATGATAGAGTCAATGCAGCCAGCTCGGCCTGCAGATGTTTCAGCCATGCGCAGGCATCCGTGTCGTCAGTGCTATAGTGCAGTTGCCCTTTATGATTAACTTATTGATCTTAATATAATTTCGGATTTCCGCATTAATAACTGAACAATATGACACCAGAGTAATATCGACAGCACCATTATTTGGTCCGGGGCTCAAAAAAATGCCGGGAGATAAAACAAATGTATTTAAAATACAATAAGTTATTCGATGTTTTGGAGGCGACCCATATTCAACGCCGGATCGCCCTTTAAGCAGTTATACTGAAATATTAGCGTTCAGGAATCAAAATTTGGTGAATACTTCACAGGAGACATTGACCCTTTCTTTCTGAGGTCATCAGGGATCTTCTTACCAAGATAGAGCTGTGTAATTTCAGGAGATGCCGCGCGACCTCGAAAACCAAAGCGTGAACTTTGAGTAGCTTCAAACTCATCATCTTCATCCCATTGGCGCATTTCAGGAAAGTTGTCACGGGTAGATTTTAACCACTCATCAGCAACATATACCCCTCTGACAATTCCTTTTACTGTAGCCAGGATAACTTCAGCTTTGCTTGCACGTTCGAGGCTTACACGCCAACTGAAGCGTACTGCGTCATAGAGATCAACATCCTTTGAACTTCTGTTAACAGATATCATCAGCGCTTTGTGCTTAAACTCCACTGTCTCAGGCTGGTACGTTGCAATTAATTCTTTAATATGTGCAGCGCCATACTCGTTACTGCCAGCACCGTTCATGATATTGGTCAAACCTGGGTAGGCATCGATTAGAGCAGCCTCCACCTCATAAGCAGTCTTTTCATCGGCAATACCATGCCGATGGATTACATGGATGACCTCCAGACCAGCTAATCTAATCTCACGAAGTTGCTTGAGTTTATTACTGAGCAGTTCATCATCATCAGCGGCTGCCACTTCGCCGCGCATGTGAGCAAAAACGCGATTGCCTTTTCCCTTACCCACGTAAAAAGTGCTTCCATCTCGTGGATCAATCAGTCGATATACATACCAACCGAGATGTTCGATAACTCCCGGAGGGAACTCATTAATATCCATATCACAACACCTATCACTTGATTACTGGTGTATACGTTATACTTTCAGCTGTAGATTGACAATTTGTAAGCAATACAAAAATTCACACTGCCTACTGCTGTCACGCTCAGATAACATTATCCTCATCAAGTCGATATTTATCCCCCTTCCTCCCGAGCGCGAGTCTGCAGAGGACGGGATATTGATGGTACAAATATGTTTAGTGACTATATTGCAGAGAAAACAGGCTTTCGTGTTCAATTTGATATTGAGCAGTTGAAGCCAGACCTCAATGTCGATGCCACTGATAGATTTCAACAACAAAACCTGGAAGACGTGTTGGTAGATTAAATGGCTGCGTGATAGCTATCCTCTCAGAGGATCCACCTATCCTGTTGATATAAAACAAAATAAACACCACCATAGGTTATATACTTACAAGCAATGTTCTACAAATACCTATGGTGCCGTGCTGGACTCCAGGTGAAGCAGGTAAGTTATAGCGGCGTCACGATCCGTCGAACACATATCTGGCGAAGGTTGAAGATTGCCGCACACTTTTGGTCGCAGTTCCGAACCGAAAATGTTACATAGGTTGTCATTAGATAATTGAACACACCTGACATTAGCCGGCTTGCCCTGCGGCATGCCGGGGATCGGCGATGATATAGAGGGGGCGATGCAACATGCGCCACAATCAGTACGACATTCCACAACCCGACTCCCAAACGCTCATTTTGCGCCACAGCCTAAACGTTTTGCCAGAAGATAGCAAAACTCGCGAAATCCGCTTGCCTGAACGCCCGGGCGCGAGTAGTTTTACGCGATATTTTTGACTCGTTAAGTGACAGGATTACTGCAATGCCAAGAGCGAATGAAATTAAAAAAGGTATGGTGCTGAATTACAACGGCAAGCTGCTGATTGTGAAAAATATTGATATTCAGTCACCCAGCGCCCGCGGTGCTGCGACACTGTATAAAATGCGCTTCTCCGATGTGCGCACCGGCCTGAAAGTAGAAGAGCGCTTCAAAGGCGACGATATCGTCGATACCGTCACCCTGACCCGCCGTTTCGTCGACTTCTCCTACGTCGATGGCAACGAATACGTGTTCATGGATAAAGAAGACTATACCCCTTACACCTTTACCAAAGAGCAGATTGAAGAAGAGCTGCAGTTTATTCCGGAAGGTGGGATGCCGGACATGCAGGTGCTGACCTGGGACGGCCAGCTGCTGGCGCTGGAGCTGCCGCAGACCGTTGACCTGGAAATTATCGAAACCGCGCCGGGTATTAAAGGTGCGTCCGCCAGCTCCCGCACCAAGCCAGCCACCATGAGCACCGGCCTGGTGATTCAGGTGCCGGAATACCTGACCACCGGTGAGAAAATCCGCATTCATATCGAAGAGTGCCGCTATATGGGCCGCGCGGATTAATCATCGGTAACGCTTCGACAGTAAAAAAGGACAGCGCTGGCTGTCCTTTTTATTATCCCCATTGCCGCGATTACAGCAGTTCAGGGTATTTGGTCATTTTCAGCGCCAGCTCGACGCCGCGCACTTCCGCCATCCCCTTGAGACGGCCAATCGCCGAATAGCCTGGGTTGGTTTTCTTGCGCAGATCGTCGAGCATCTGATGACCATGATCCGGACGAAATGGGATCGGGCGCAGATCGCCGGCCTGTTTACGCCGCTGCTCTTCACGCAGGATAGCATCCACCACCGCCACCATATTGACGTCGCCGCTAAGGTGCGCCGCCTCGTGGAAGGTTTTCGGGTTTGCTTCACGGCAGGTAGAGCGCAGATGGGTAAAATGGATGCGATCGCCAAAGGTCTCCACCATCTTCACCAGATCGTTATCGGCGCGAACGCCATACGATCCGGTACACATGGTGAAGCCATTATTAATGCTGTCCACCGTCTCCTTCAGCCACTGCATATCTTCGATGGTCGACACGATACGCGGCAGGCCAAGGATCGGCCGCGGCGGATCGTCCGGATGCACAGCCAGGCGGATCCCTACCTCTTCGCATACCGGCACGATGGCGCGCAGGAAATAGGCCATATTTTCACGCAGCTGCGCTTTATCAATGTGGTCGTACTCCGCCAGACGCGCGCGGAACTGGTCAAGGGTGTAGCCCTCTTCCGCTCCCGGCAGGCCGGCGATGATATTGCGGGTCAGTTTATCGATATCTGCTTCGCTCATCGCCTTGAAATAGACCTCAGCCTGACGCTGCTCTTCTTCACTGTAATCCGCTTCCGCTCCCGGGCGTTTAAGGATATGCAGCTCAAAGGCGGCGAAAGCGATCTGATCGAAACGCAGCGCCCGGGAGCCGTCCGGCAGCTCATATTCCAGATCGGTGCGCGTCCAGTCGAGGATCGGCATAAAGTTGTAGCACACGGTATCGATGCCGCAGGCCGCGAGGTTGCGGATGCTCTGCTGATAGTTGGCAATCCAGGTCGCATACTGCCCGCTGTGGGTTTTAATATCCTCGTGGACGGGAATGCTTTCGACGACCGACCAGGTCAACCCTTTTGCCGCTAACAGCGCCTGACGCGCTTTAATCTCGTCGACCGGCCATACCTGACCGTTTGCAATATGGTGCAGCGCAGTGACGACGCCGGTCGCCCCCGCCTGCCGTACATCATCAAGCGATACCGGATCGTTCGGCCCATACCACCGCCAGGTTTGCTCCATCGCTATGCCCTCACAAAAGTTGTTATACCAATAATGGCGACACTCATGACGACTACCATACATGTTTCTCACCTGGCTGCAAACAGTGCTGGCCTATTGATTGATCCAGCTCACAGTCAGCGGATAATTTCGGCTTACCAATTTAACTTCCTGTCATATAACTTTAGACTGGCATTGTTAATAAGCAGTTAAACAGGTGTGGGAAGAATGACAACAATTGCAACCGCTACGCTACCGAAGAACGTGCAATACCCTCAATACGATCGCAGCCAACTCCGCTCGCGTATTGTCCATTTCGGCTTTGGCGCGTTTCACCGCGCGCACCAGGCGCTGCTCACCGATCGCGTGCTGAATAACGTCGGCGGCGACTGGGGGATCTGTGAAATCAGTCTGTTCAGCGGCGACACGCTGATGAGCCAACTTCGCGAACAGGACCATCTGTTTACCGTGCTGGAAAAAGGCGCCGACGGCAACCAGCCCATTGTGATCGGCGCGGTGCACGAATGTCTGAACGCCAGGCTCGATTCGCTGGCGGCGATTATCGAAAAATTTTGCGAGCCGCAGGTAGCGATTGTCTCGCTGACCATTACGGAAAAAGGCTACTGCATCGATCCGGCGACCGGGAAACTGGATCCGACGCATCCGCGCATTATTCACGATCTGGAGAATCCGACGCTGCCGCAGTCGGCTCCCGGTATTCTAGTTGAAGCGCTGGCCCGCCGCCGGGAACGAGGCCTTCCGCCCTTTACCGTGCTCTCCTGCGATAATATCCCCGACAACGGTCACGTGGTAAAAAATGCCGTCCTCGGCATGGCGGAAAAACGCAGCCCGGCGCTGGCGGACTGGATCGCCGACAACGTCAGCTTCCCGGGCACCATGGTGGATCGCATTGTTCCCGCGGCCACACCGGAGTCGCTGGCGGAAATCGCCGCCGTGCTGGGGGTCGACGATCCCTGCGCCATCAGTTGCGAACCCTTCATTCAGTGGGTGGTCGAAGATCACTTTGTCGCCGGGCGACCCGCCTGGGAGACGGCGGGCGTGCAGATGACCGATGACGTGTTGCCCTGGGAGCAAATGAAGCTGCGGATGCTCAACGGCAGCCACTCTTTCCTCGCCTGGCTTGGCTATCTGGCAGGGCATGCGCACATTAGCGACTGCATGCGGGATGACGTCTTCCGCCGCGCCGCCCGCCAGCTGATGCTTGACGAACAGGCTCCGACGCTGACCATTACCGGCGTTGATCTGCTGGCCTATGCCGACAGTCTCATCGCCCGCTTCAGCAATCCGGCGCTCAAACACCGCACCTGGCAAATCGCCATGGACGGTAGCCAGAAGCTGCCCCAGCGCATGCTCGATGGCATCCGCGTACATCTGGCGCGCGACAGCCGTTGGCCGCTGCTGGCTCTCGGCGTGGCCGGCTGGATGCGCTACGTCAGCGGCACGGACGACGCCGGTCAGACGATCGACGTGCGCGATCCGCTGGTCGACAAGATCCGGCTGCGGGTGGCCCAGAGCGATGAGCAGCAGCGCGTCGACGCCCTGCTGGGGCTGGAGGAAATATTTGGCCGCGACCTGCCGCACAACGCCCAGTTTGTCGCCGGGATCCGCGCCGCCTGGCAACAGCTGGCGACGCACGGCGCCCGCGAGGCCGTCGCCCGCGCACTGAATTCTTAACAATATTTGCGCTTATGCGGACAGAATTCTCTTCTGTCCGCCTCAGGACTTCTCTTTTCCCCCTTTTTTCGTCAGGATAGGCGTAACTGTTACAACATTACATTTATCCTGGAGAAAAGAGTGACCAGAACCAATTTGATCACCGGCTTTCTCGGCAGCGGTAAGACGACCTCGATTCTTCATCTGCTGGCGCAGAAGCCTGCGGATGAAAAATGGGCCGTACTGGTTAACGAGTTTGGCGAAGTCGGGATAGACGGCGCGCTGCTGGCCGACAGCGGCGCCCTGCTCAAAGAGATCCCCGGCGGCTGCATGTGCTGCGTCAATGGCCTGCCGATGCAGGTTGGGCTGAACACCCTGCTGCGCCAGGGCAAACCCGATCGCCTGCTGATCGAACCCACCGGTTTGGGCCACCCAAAGCAGATCCTCGATATCCTCACCGCGGCGGTGTATGAGCCCTGGATCGATCTGCGCGCCACGCTGTGCATCCTCGATCCCCGCCAGCTGCTGGATGAAAGAGCCGTCAGCAACGACAACTTCCGCGATCAGCTGGCCGCGGCGGACATCATTGTGGCTAATAAAAATGATCGGGAAACCCCCGAAAGCGCCCGGGCGCTGGCCGACTGGTGGCAGCGCTGGGGCGGCGAGCGTCGCAAGGTGTCGGCAATCCAGGGCAATATCGATCTGACCCTGCTCGATGAGCCACGACGGAACACCGCCCCGCTGCCGGCGAGCGCGGAGCACGCCCACCGCCATCCCCCCACTTCCGGCCTCGCCGCGCTCAGCCTGGCGGAACACCAGCGCTGGCGCCGCCATCTCAACAATGGCCAGGGCTTTCAGGGCTGCGGCTGGATCTTCGACGCGGAGACGGTCTTTGACACCATCGGCCTGCTCGAATGGGCCAGGCTGGCGCCAGTGGGGCGCGTTAAAGGCGTGATGCGCATTGCCGAGGGGGCGGTACGAATCAACCGTCAGGGGGAGGATCTCCATATCGAGACCCTCAGCGTCGCTCCGCCCGATAGTCGGATCGAGCTTATTTCCGCGAATGAAGCCGACTGGAACGCACTCCAGACCTCGTTGTTGAGGCTTCGTTTAAGTTAAGGCGGCTAAGGTTGCCGCCGACTGTCACAAAATCGCAATGGCTATGATGAAAAACCGAATTCCTTTAATCCTGCTGCTTAACATCGCGGGTGTAGCGCTATTTTGCTCCTGGTATCTGCCAGCCAACCATGGCGCGTGGTTGCCGGTCGACTCCGCGATCTTCCATTTCTTTAACCATGGCGTCAGCGTCAGCCATGCTTATGCCTGGCTGCTGGCGATCATCAACAATCGCGCCTTCGACGCCTGTTCGCTGCTGGCGATGGGCTGCCTGATGCTGAGCTATTGGCTAAAGGCGCCGACTGCAGGCCGTCGTCAGATCGCCATCATGGGCCTGGTGATGCTGCTGGCGGCGGTGATCATCAACCAGCTCGCACAACACCTGATGCCGGTACAGCGCGCCAGCCCATCTCTGTTTTTTAGCGATATTACCCGCGTCAGCGACGTCGTTAACTTCCCCACTAAGGATGCGTCGAAGGACAGCTTCCCTGGCGATCATGGGATGATGCTGCTGATCTTCGCCAGCTTTATGTGGCGCTATTTTGGCCGTCGCGCGCTGGGCGTCGCGCTGATTATCTTTGTGGTCTTTGCTTTCCCGCGGGTAATGATTGGCGCCCACTGGTTTAGCGATATTGCCGTCGGCTCCCTGACCGCCGTGCTGATCGGCGCGCCCTGGGTATTGATGACCCCGCTGAGCGATAAATTGATCGCCTTTTTCGATCGCTACTTACCCAGCAGAATATCGGCCAAATAATGTCTCCGGCAGCCGCCAGAGTCATTAACTATAAGGGGACCTTTTGGGTCCCTTTTTACATTTTCCCTTTTTTTCAACATGACGTTCATCTTCTTGTCACATTAATCCCGTGACAAATGAAGGAATTGTCTGTTTTTTGCCCGATATTGCCGTAATTTTGGCCTTTCCCGATGATTCACTTTTTGTCACCAAAATACTTATAAGAAATCGCGCAAAACCGCTCGCCATGCGGCGTTTGATAGGGTAATCTCGTTCTCGTTTTGCCTTTTCCGCAGCATTAATTCAGGGCATGAATAAAATTGTGCGTGACTGCACAAATTTAAGCTTAAGGAATTGTCTCATTGCGGATGGGTATTTAGGCTCTAACACGTTTGGCATTTTTTATAACGACATTGTCGTTAAGGACAACAAGGGAAAATAAACAGCATGGTCAAATCTCAGCCGATTTTGAGATATATCTTGCGGGTAGCCCCCGCGATTGCAGTAGCGGTTCTGCTTTCCGCGTGTAGTTCAACAAGTACCGCCAGGAATATGCATTCTGAGACGCATGCTGTGGGTAGTGGCGATTTATCATCACTGCAAGCCTCTCAGGATGAATTTGAAACGATGGTCCGTAACCTGGACGTAAAGTCCCGTTTAATGGATCAGTATGCCAGCTGGAAAGGCGTGCGTTACCGCCTCGGCGGCAGCACCCGCAAGGGTATCGACTGCTCAGCGTTTGTGCAGCGCACCTTCCGCGAACAATTTGGTCTGGAACTGCCGCGTTCAACTTCTGAACAGCAGGAAACCGGAAAATCGATTTCTCGTGCCCAACTGCGTACAGGCGATCTGGTTCTGTTTCGCGCCGGCTCTACCGGCCGCCATGTCGGGATCTACCTCGGCAACAACCAGTTTGTTCACGCCTCCACCAGCAGCGGGGTGACTATCTCCAGCATGGATGAGCCATACTGGAAAAAGCGCTACAATGAAGCGCGTCGAGTCCTGAGCCGCTCGTAAACTGTCCTCCACCGCCGCCGGTTATCCCTTGGCTGGCTGCGGGATAAAAAACACTGCCCCAGGCAGTGTTTTTTTTTGCCACCTGGTTCTCAACGTCGCAAAATAAGCTATGTCTTTTAAGTGGGAATGAGAAAAACGACGACCGACACTCCGTTGATGCGCTTCAATAACACGGAAAGAATCTGGCTATGCTTACTCGCTACTTTTCGCCCCAGCGTAAAACCTGGTTAACCAGCCTGAGCGTGGGGATCATCGTCGCGCTGTTGGCCGGGAGCATTCAGTTTATGGTGATCTACCATAACCGGGCCGAGCGTTTCGACGCCATTATCAACAATGTTAATACCTATCTGAAAAGCTATTTTCACGACCTGCGCCAGACCATTGACGGCCTGCAGCCGCTGGTGGACCAGCCCTGCGAGAATATTGACTCCGGGCTTACCTCCCACGCCGCGTTCAGCCCCAACGTCCGCGCTTTCCTGCTGGTCAAAAACGGCATCGCCTTTTGCTCATCGGCTACGGGAGCCATGAATACGCCCCTCAGCCAGCTGATCCCGGCCATCGATATCAGCAAACCCGTTGCTATGGCAATTTTACCAGGCACGCCGATGATGCCGAAGAGCGCGGCGCTGGCGCTGTGGGTAGGTAAACCCGGCGATCAAAACAGCGGCATTTTCGTGTCGATTAACGCTAATCTCACACCGTATATCCTCTATTCCGCGCGGCAAAACGATTTCAGCGGCATTGCGCTGGCCATCGATCACACCGCTATCTCCACCTTCAGTAATCGGCTGGTGGATCCGCAAACGCTGCATAACGCGCCGATCCGCCAGGCACAGATCGAGGGCTTACCGCTGAAGGTCTACCTGTATGCCAACAGCTGGCTGGCGGAAAATACGCAGTTTGCTCTGCTGCTCGGGGTCGTCTGCGGCCTGCTGGCGGGGCTGCTCTGCTATTACGTGCTGACGATCAAATCGGATCCGCGAAAATCCATTCTGCTGGGGATCAAAAATAACCAGTTCTACATCGTTTATCAGCCGGTGGTTAATGCTCAGACTCTACGTATCAGCGGCGTGGAGGTCCTAATGCGCTGGCGCCATCCGGTGATTGGTGAAATTCCGCCCGACGTTTTTATTAACCTGGCCGAAACCCAGCAGATGATCGTGCCGCTAACCCATCACCTGCTCGCGCTGATCGCCAGCGACGCTGCGGTGTTGAAGCGTATTCTGCCGCGCGGCGTGAAGCTGGGGCTGAATATTTCCCCTGCCCATCTGCAGGCCGACAGCTTCCGCGACGATATGCTGCGCTTCGCCGCCGCGCTGCCAGCCGACCACTTTCACGTGGTGCTGGAGGTAACCGAGCGGGCGATGATTGATAAAGAAAAATCGATGGCTAACTTCGCCTGGCTCCACCGCCAGGGATTCGAAATCGCGATTGATGATTTCGGCACCGGGCATAGCGCGCTGATCTATCTCGAACGCTATAACTTCGATTATCTGAAGATCGATCGCGGTTTTGTGCAGGCGATTGGTACTGAAACAGTAACCTCGCCGGTGCTGGATGCGGTACTGACCCTCAGCCGCCGGCTGAAATTAATGACCGTCGCCGAAGGGGTGGAGACCCAGGAACAGGCGGAGTGGCTTCGCGGCCAGGGCGTTCATTTCCTGCAGGGGTACTGGATCAGCCGACCGCTGTCGCTGGCCGGGCTGGTGGCTGCGCACGATGAACCCGCGAACTATTTCACAACGCGCTAAGTCTCACTTATGATGCGGGAACGGATGTCGGCCATGGGGGCCGGCCATGACAGGGTATTCTGCCGCCTATGTATGCGCGCCTCTTTCTGATTCTGCTGGCTCTGTTTAGCCTGGACGCTAAGGCGCAAACCATTCAGGAAAGCGTAGCCTTCGCGATTATCGGTGAACCGAAATACGCCGCCGGTTTCAGTCATTTTGATTACGTCAATCCCAGGGCGCCGAAAGGCGGCACCCTCACCCTGGCGGCGATCGGCACCTTTGATAACTTCAACCGTTATGCGCTGCGCGGCAACCCCGCGGTACGCACGGAGGCGCTCTACGATACCCTGTTCACCACCTCGGATGATGAGCCCGGCAGCTACTACCCGCTGATTGCCGAGCGGGCGCGCTATGCCGAGGACTATTCCTGGATGGAGATCGCGCTCAACCCGCACGCCCGCTTCCATGACGGCACGCCGATCACCGCCCGCGATGTGGCGTTTACCTTCAACAAGTTTATGACCGAAGGGGTGCCGCAGTTTCGCCTGTTTTATAAAGGCACCACCGTGAAGGCCATCGCGCCGTTGACCGTGCGTATTGACCTCGGCCAGCCCGGCAAAGAGAACATGCTGAGTCTGCTGAGCCTGCCGGTGATGCCCGAGGCGTTCTGGCGCCAGCACAAACTCAGCGACCCGCTGTCGAAGCCGCCGCTGGCCAGCGGGCCATACCGCATCAGCGCCTGGCGAATGGGGCAATATATTATCTATTCCCGCGTCGCCGACTACTGGGCGGCCGACCTGCCGGTCAACCGCGGTCGCTGGAATTTCGATACGCTGCGCTATGACTATTATCTCGACGACAATGTCGCTTTCGAAGCCTTTAAAGCGGGAGCCGTCGATCGCCGGGAAGAGACCGTCGCCAAAAACTGGGCTACCCGCTACGTCGGTCGCAACTTCAGCCGCGGCTACATCATTAAAGATGAGCATACCAATACCTCGGCGCAGGATACCCAGTGGCTGGCGTTCAATATTCAGCGCCCGATTTTTGCCGATCGCCGGGTGCGGCAGGCCATTACCCTGGCGTTCGATTTCGAATGGATGAACAAGGCGCTGTTTTACAGCGCCTATCAGCGCGCCAACAGCTATTTCCAGAACACCGAATATGCCGCCCGCAGCCTGCCTGACGCAGCCGAGCTGGCCCTGCTGACGCCGATGAAAAACGAACTGCCTCCGGAGCTCTTCAGCCAGGTTTACCAGCCGCCGGTCTCCCGCGGCGATGGCTTCGATCGCGCCAACTTACTCAAAGCCGACGCCCTGCTCAATGCGGCGGGCTGGACGGTGAAGAACCAGCGCCGGGTCAACGCCGCCACCGGCAAGCCGCTGCGCTTTGAGCTACTGCTGCCGGCCGGAGGCAATGACCGCTGGGTGCTGCCGTTTCAGCACAACCTGCAGCGTCTGGGGATCGTCATGGATATTCGTCAGGTTGATAATTCGCAGTACAGCAACCGCCGCCGCAGCCGGGATTACGACATGATGCCAAGCCTGTGGCGCGCCATGCCCTGGCCGGGGACCGACCTGCAAATCTCCTGGGCGTCCGACTATATTCACTCCAGCTACAACGCGCCGGGGGTGCAAAGCCCGGTAGTGGATAAGCTGATTGCGCAGATCCTGCAGTGGCAGGGCAATAAGCAGAAACTGATCCCTCTCGGTCGGGCGCTGGATCGTGTGCTGACCTGGAATAACTACATGTTGCCGATGTGGTATATGGCGCAGGACCGCACCGCGTGGTGGAATAAGTTCTCTTTCCCCGCGACCCGCCCCATCTATTCGTCCGGCCTCGATACCTGGTGGTACGACGTGAACAAAGCGGCCACCCTCCCTGCGGACAGACGCTAAGGACATCCCATGGGCAGCTACCTGATCCGCCGTTTGCTGTTAGTCATCCCCACCCTGTGGGCCATCATCACCATTAACTTTTTTATTGTCCAGATCGCGCCTGGCGGCCCGGTCGATCAGGCCATCGCCGCCATCGAGTTTAATCAGCGCGGCGGGATGCCGGGGGCTGGCGACGGCGGGATGGGCGCCAGCCATGCCCGCACCGGCGCAGGCAATATCAGCGAGGGTCACTATCGCGGTGGGCGCGGCCTCGACCCGGAAGTCATCGCCGAGATCACCCACCGCTACGGCTTCGATAAACCGCTGCACGAACGCTATCTGATGATGCTGAGCGATTATCTGCGCTTTGATTTCGGCGACAGCCTGTTTCGCAGCGCGTCCGTGCTGCAGCTGATTAAAGACAGCCTGCCGGTCTCGGTGAGCCTCGGGCTGTGGAGCACGCTGATTATCTATCTGGTCTCCATTCCGCTGGGCATCCGCAAAGCGGTCAGCAACGGCAGCCGCTTTGATATCTGGAGCAGTACGCTGATTATCATTGGCTATGCGATCCCTGCCTTTCTGTTCGCCATCCTGCTGATCGTGATTTTTGCCGGCGGCAGCTATTTCGACCTCTTCCCGCTGCGCGGTCTGGTCTCGCCAAATTTCGACACCCTCCCCTGGTATCAGAAGATCCTCGACTACCTGTGGCACATCACCCTGCCGGTGCTGGCGACGGTAATTGGCGGCTTTGCCGCGCTGACTATGCTGACCAAAAACAGCTTCCTCGACGAGATCCGCAAACAGTATGTGGTCACCGCCCGCGCCAAAGGCGTTGGTGAGAAACAGATCCTCTGGGGACACGTGTTCCGTAACGCCATGCTGCTGGTGATCGCCGGCTTCCCGGCCACCTTTATCAGTATGTTCTTTACCGGCTCGTTGCTGATCGAAGTGATGTTCTCGCTAAACGGCCTGGGTCTGCTGGGCTATGAAGCGACGGTCTCCCGCGACTATCCGGTGATGTTTGGCACGCTCTATATTTTCACTCTGATTGGCCTGCTGCTGAATATCGTCAGCGATATCAGCTATACGCTGGTCGACCCGCGCATTGATTTTGAGGGCCGCTAATGTCTTTCTTCAGTCCCGTTAATCAGGCCCGCTGGGCGCGCTTTCGCCACAACCGTCGCGGCTACTGGTCGCTGTGGCTGTTTTTAATTCTCTTTCTTTGCAGCCTGGGCGCCGAGCTGCTGGCCAACGATCGCCCGCTGCTGGTGCAGTACCGGGGCCAGCTGTACGTCCCGGTGTTAAAAAACTACACCGAGCAAACCTTCGGCGGCGCGTTCGCCACCGCCGCCGACTATCAGGATCCCTGGCTGCAGCAGCAGCTGGCGACTCACGGCTGGGCGCTATGGCCGCCAGTACGCTTCGGCGCGACGACAATTAATTTTGCCAGCACGGTTCCCTTTCCATCGCCGCCCTCAGCCAGCAACTGGCTCGGCACCGACGCCAACGGCGGCGATGTGCTGGCGCGGATCCTCTATGGGACACGCATCTCGGTGCTCTTCGGTCTGCTGCTGACGCTGTTCTCCAGCGTGCTGGGGGTGCTGGCCGGAGCGATACAGGGTTACTACGGCGGTAAAATCGACCTGTGGGGACAGCGCTTTATCGAAGTCTGGTCCGGCATGCCAACGCTGTTCCTGATCATCCTGCTCTCCAGCGTCGTGCAGCCGGGCTTCTGGTGGCTGCTGGCAATCACCGTTCTCTTTGGCTGGATGACGCTGGTGGGCGTGGTGCGCGCGGAATTTCTCCGCACCCGCAACTACGACTATGTTCGGGCGGCGCAGGCGTTAGGGGTTAGCGACCGGCAGATCATCCTGCGGCATATGTTGCCCAACGCGATGGTGGCGACCCTCACCTTTCTGCCCTTTATCCTGTGCAGCTCCATTACCACCCTGACGTCGCTGGATTTTCTCGGCTTCGGCCTGCCGCTCGGCTCCCCCTCCCTCGGCGAGCTGCTGCTGCAGGGCAAAAACAACCTGCAGGCGCCCTGGCTGGGCATTGCCGCGTTTCTCTCCGTCGCCGTGCTGCTGACGCTACTGATTTTTATCGGTGAAGCGGTTCGCGACGCCTTTGACCCGAGTAAGGCGGTGTAATATGACCCACCCGCTATTAGCTATCGACAATCTCTCTATTGCCTTTCGCCAGCAGGGCGAGACGCAGACCGTGGTGCATAATCTGTCGCTCGAGGTGGCGGTCGGCGAAACGCTGGCCCTGGTGGGCGAATCCGGCTCCGGTAAGAGCATCTCCGCCCTGTCGGTGCTGCGGCTGCTCCCTACCCCGCCGGCCAGCTACCCCAGCGGTGACATCCGTTTTCATGGCCAGTCGCTGCTGCATGCGGATGAGGCGACCATGCGCGGCGTGCGCGGCAACCGGATCGCGATGATCTTTCAGGAGCCGATGGTATCGCTCAATCCCCTGCACACCCTGGAAAAACAGCTCTACGAGGTGCTGTCGTTACACCGGGGAATGCGCAAACAGGCGGCGCGCGGGGAGATCCTCGACTGCCTGGAGCGCGTCGGGATCCGTCAGGCGCCGCGGCGGCTGGCGGACTATCCGCATCAGCTCTCCGGCGGCGAGCGCCAGCGGGTGATGATCGCCATGGCGCTGCTAACTCGCCCGGAGCTGCTGATCGCTGACGAGCCGACTACCGCCCTGGACGTATCGGTGCAGGCGCAAATTCTGCAACTGCTGCGCGAGCTGAAGCAGGAGCTGAACATGGGGCTGCTGTTTATCACTCATAACCTGAGCATCGTCCGCCAGCTGGCTGACCGGGTGGCGGTAATGCAGAACGGCCGCTGCGTGGAACACAATGACTGTCGGGCGCTGTTCAGCGCGCCAGCGCATCCCTACACCCAACGCCTGCTGGATAGCGAGCCGGACGGGGAACCTGTGCCGCTGGCCGCCGATGCCCCGGTGCTGCTGCAGGCGGACGATTTAAAGGTGGCGTTTCCCGTTAGCAAAGGGATCCTGCGTCGGGTGGTCGATCATCATCGGGTGGTCAACAGCCTTAGCTTTCAGCTGCGCGCCGGCGAGACGCTGGGCCTGGTGGGGGAATCGGGTTCCGGTAAAAGTACCACCGGCCTGGCCCTGCTGCGCCTGATCCCGTCCGGGGGCAAGATAACCTTCGCCGGCCAGCCGATTCAGGGGCGGGGCGTAACCGCCGACAGCTGCTACCGCTGCGCCGACAGATGCAGGTGGTTTTTCAGGATCCGAACTCGTCGCTCAATCCGCGCCTCACGGCGCAGCAGATCATTGAGGAAGGCTTGCGCGTCCACCAGCCGACGCTGACGGCGGCCGAACGCGAACAGGCGGTGATCCTTGCCATGCAGGAGGTCGGCCTCGACCCGGCCAGCCGCCAGCGCTATCCGGCGGCGTTCTCCGGTGGCCAGCGACAGCGTATCGCCATCGCCAGAGCGTTGATCGTCAAACCGCAGCTGATCGTCCTCGATGAACCGACCTCATCGCTGGACAAAACCGTTCAGGCGCAGATCCTGAACCTGCTGAAAGCCTTACAGCGAAAGCATCAGCTGGCCTATATTTTTATCAGCCATGATTTAGGCGTGGTGCGGGCGCTGTGTCACCAGGTAATGGTGCTGCGTCAGGGAGAGGTGGTCGAACAGGGCGAGTGCAAGTCCGTCTTCAGCGCACCCCGGCATGAGTATACCCGCCAGCTGCTGGCGCTAAGCTGACGGTCAGAAAGGGTTATTGCCGGAGAAGGGCTCGGCGATGGCCACGCCAAAGTTTTTCAGACGACAGGTGGCGGCAAACTCATCCTGCAGGTTAACGAACAGGCAGGGTTCACCTTCGCACTCCAGCACGGAACAGTCGACTTCGATGTCGCTTAACGCCTGGCTGAGCTTATGCATCACCGGCCAGGCTTTCTCACCGTCCGGGCTCAGCAATTTCAGGGCAACGAGACTGTTCTCGTTCTGCGCGCCGTTTTGCGGAATCGGTTCAACTCTGGAACCCGCAAAACCGGCCAGCCAGCGATAGCTCTGCGGCAGACGGTGTACGATAGAGAGTTGTTGTGTATTCACTTGGTTTCCCCGGAAGCAAAAGGCTTCACAATAAATTTACATCAATATTAACACACTGTTGACAAATAGTCCTGCCTTGAGGCAGAAAACGTTTACAGCGGCGGCGGACCAGGGTTAAGCGCTTATAATCCAGCGCTTTATTTTTTATACCCGGCGAGCCGATTGGCGCTATATGTACCCGTTTCTGTGATCCAAAACAACTTTTTTATCGCAACAATGCGACTTTTTACACTAATTGATTTTACATAAAGGAAACAAATCGCAGAACCCTGAAGCCCATTGCGGTTGACATGCATCAAGAAAGGGGCGATTTCGCCCCTGAAAATGTGACCTAGCGTGCGATTTTTCGCCGCCGGGATGCGTAAAGCGAGAAGAAAATAGAGCAGGTTGCGCAGAAGGCAATAGAGATCAGCATCGGCCAGGCGGTGGTAAACGTCGCCATCGACAGCAGCGCGCCGATAATCGCCCCGATACCGAAACGGAAAGTCCCCGCCAGCGACGAAGCAGTGCCCGCCATATGCGGAAACTCATCGAGGATCACCGCCATGGCGTTAGACGACACCATGGATACGCAGCCGACAAAGGCCGCTACGCCGATCACCAGTGACCAGAAGCCGACATCCAGCAGCGCGCAGACCACCATCCACACCGCCATGGCAAACTGGATCCACAGCCCGGCGCGGAACATACGCAACGCCCCTACCCGCCGCACAAACCGGCTGTTGAACATGGTCATCAGAAACAGAAAAACGATGTTCAGCGCAAAATAGTAGCCAAAGTGCTGAGGCGCGACGTGGTTTATATTGATGTAGACAAAGGGACCGGCGCTAAGGAAAGAGAACATGCCCGCGAAGCTAAAGCCGCTCGCCAGCATATAGCTCAGTACCCGCTTGTGGCGGAACAGAGTGGCAAAGTTACCCAGCGTGGTGCGCAGATGGAACGGCTGACGCCTTTCAGCCGGAAGCGTTTCGCGGATAAACAGGCCGATCATCAGCGAGGCCAGCAGGGCCACCAGGGCGAGGATCCAAAAGATGGCATGCCAGCTGAACCAGACCAACACCGCCCCGCCGACCATCGGCGCCACCAGCGGCGCAATGGTCGTGACCAGCATGACAAACGACATCATGCGCGAAAACTCATCTTTCGGATAGATGTCGCGCATCAGGGCGTTAATCACCACGCTGGCCGCCGCGGCTGCCAGACCGTGGAAGAAACGCATGACAATCAGCATATCGACGGTTTGCGACAGGGCGCAGGCTACCGCCGCCGCCGCGAAGACCAGCGTCCCGCCGAGGATCACCGGCTTGCGGCCAAGGCTGTCCGCCATCGGGCCGTACAGCAGCTGACCCAGCGCAAAGCCGAGGATATAGGTGCTGAGCGTCATCTGCGCGCTGCCGTCCGGGACGTTATACTGGGCGGCAATCACCGGCAGGGCCGGAAGATACATATCAATAGACAGCGGCATCAGCATGGCCAGCAGGCCAAGGATAAACACAATCCCCAGTGAAGAATTCTGCTTCAGCGTCACGTTTTACTCCGTGGCTGCGGGGCGCCCACGCTGGCGATTTCCGCTTCCGTCAGCGGACGATATTCACCCGGCGCCAGCGATTCATCCAGCAGGATGTCGCCGATGCGTTCCCGATGCAGGCCAACCACGTGGTTGCCCACGGCGGCGAACATGCGTTTCACCTGATGGTAGCGGCCTTCGCTGATGGTGAGGCGCACTTCGGTCGGAGTGATAACTTCCAGCAACGCCGGTTTGGTGAGATCTTTTTCGTTATGCAGCTGGACGCCTTTGGCGAACAGCTCCGCGGTCCCTTCCGCCAGCGGGCTTTCCAGCGCCACCAGATAGGTTTTTTCACAGTGGTGGCGCGGCGAGGTAATGCGATGCGACCACTGGCCGTCATCGGTCATCAGCACCAGCCCGGTGGTGTCGATATCCAGCCGTCCGGCGGCGTGCAGCTTATGCGCCACCGGCTCGTCGAGGAAATAAAGGATAGTCGGATGATCGGGATCGTCGGTGGAACAGACGTACCCTTGCGGCTTGTTGAGCATAAAATAACGCGGGCCATTCTGCTGGGTCAGCGTATTTCCGTCATACTCCACCTCGTGCTCCGGCTGGAGCTTAAAAGAGGCATCTTTCACAATGTCGCCGTCCACGGTAACGCGGCTGCCGCGAATTTCACGCCCGGCAATAGCCCGGCTGACGCCCAGCTGCTGAGCGATAAACTTATCAAGTCGCATGAGATTTTTTTAGCCTGTCATAGTGCTGGAGCGGGCAAATCGCCCGAAAAAGAAGAATTTCACCGGCTAGTATAACGGGCTCTTAACACCACTCAAGGGAAAAGATTCATGGCATACTATTCGCCAGTTAATTAGCCCCGTGAATTCATGACTTTTACATTACGTCCTTACCAACAAGAAGCCGTCGATGCCACCCTCGCCTGGTTCCGTCGCCATACCGAGCCGGCGGCGATTGTCCTGCCCACCGGCGCGGGCAAAAGTCTGGTGATCGCCGAGCTTGCCAGGCTGGCGCGCGGCCGCGTGCTGGTGCTGGCCCATGTCAAAGAGCTGGTGGCGCAGAACCATGCCAAATACTGCGCCCTTGGCCTCGAGGCGGATATCTTCGCCGCCGGCCTGCAGCGAAAAGAGAGCCACGGCAAAGTGGTGTTCGGCAGCGTGCAGTCGGTGGCGCGCAATCTCGACCAGTTTCGCAGCGAATTTTCGCTACTCATCGTCGATGAATGCCACCGCATCAGCGATGATGACGACAGCCAGTATCAGCAGATCATCGGTCACCTGCGGCAGGTCAATCCGCAGATCCGGCTGCTCGGCCTGACGGCCACGCCGTTCCGCCTTGGCAAGGGCTGGATCTATCAGTTCCATTATCATGGGATGGTGCGCGGCGATGAAAAGGCCCTGTTCCGCGACTGCATCTATGAGCTACCGCTGCGCTATATGATTAAACACGGCTATCTGACGCCGCCGGAGCGCCTCGATATGCCGGTGGTGCAGTACGATTTCAGTCGCCTGCAGGCGCAAAGCAACGGCCTGTTCAGCGAAGCCGATCTTAACCATGAGCTGAAAAAACAACAGCGTATCACGCCGCATATTGTCAGCCAGATCGTGGAGTTCGCCGAAAACCGCAAAGGGGTGATGATCTTTGCCGCCACCGTGGAACACGCCCGGGAAGTGACCGGCCTGCTGCCGGTAGGCCAGGCGGCGCTGATCACCGGCGAAACGCCTGGGCCGGAGCGGGATCGCATCATCGAGGCCTTTAAAGCGCAGGCGTATCGCTATCTGGTGAACGTCGCGGTGCTGACCACCGGCTTCGACGCCCCGCACGTCGACCTGATCGCCATCCTCCGCCCCACCGAGTCGGTGAGTCTTTACCAACAGATCGTTGGCCGCGGTCTGCGCCTGGCGCCGGGGAAAACCGACTGTCTGATCCTCGACTACGCCGGCAATCCGCATGACCTGTATGCCCCGGAAGTGGGGACGCCGAAGGGCAAAAGCGACAACGTGCCGGTGCAGGTCTTCTGCCCGGCCTGCGGCTTCGCCAATACCTTCTGGGGCAAAACCACCGCCGACGGCACCTTGATTGAACACTTTGGCCGCCGCTGCCAGGGGTGGTTCGAAGATGACGACGGCCACCGCGAACAGTGCGACTTCCGCTTTCGCTTTAAAAACTGCCCGCAGTGTAATGCGGAAAACGACATCGCCGCCCGCCGCTGCCGGGAGTGCGACACTATACTGGTTGACCCGGACGATATGCTGAAGGCGGCGCTGAAGCTGAAGGACGCGCTGGTGCTGCGCTGCAGCGGCATGGCCCTGCAGCACGGCGGCGACGAGAAGGGCCCGTGGCTGAAAATCACCTACTACGATGAAGACGGGGCGGATGTCAGTGAGCGCTTCCGTCTGCAGACCCCCGCCCAGCGCACCGCCTTCGAACAACTGTTTATTCGCCCGCATACCCGCACCCCCGGGGTGCCGCTGCGCTGGATAACGCCGGCGGATATCGTGACCCAGCAGGCGCTGCTGCGCCATCCGGACTTTGTCGTCGCCCGCATGAAGGGGCAGTACTGGCAGGTGCGGGAAAAAGTGTTCGATTATCAGGGGCGTTTTCGTCGCGCCAACGAGCTGCGTTAATTACCGGAAAGCTGAGGTTTTGATTGCCCGGGTGTCGTTTGGCGGCTATAATGCCGCCCGCTTTTGCATTCGCAAAGCAGATAATCCGCCTGTTGCTGGGTCGCCTGTAGCAGGCTTTATATATAGAGAGACGTCAATGTTTACTATCAACGCAGAAGTACGTAAAGAGCAGGGTAAGGGTGCGAGCCGCCGCCTGCGCGCAGCTAACAAGTTCCCGGCAATCATCTACGGTGGCGAAGCTGCTCCGGTTGCTATCGAACTGGACCACGACAAAGTATGGAACATGCAGGACAAAGCTGAGTTTTACAGCGAAGTTCTGACCGTCGTTGTTGATGGCAAAGAAGAAAAAGTCAAAGTTCAGGCTGTTCAGCGCCACGCGTTCAAGCCGAAACTGACTCACATCGACTTCGTTCGCGCGTAATCGCCGATAGCAAGTTGTATGGCAAGCGCCCCGGGGTCTCAGGCTCCGGGGCGTTTTGTTATCTGCGCTGCCAAAGCTCCGGCGCCTCGTGCACGATGTCGCTAAGCATCCGATGCTTATTCATTCCGGGCAGCCAGAGCATCACCATAGTGACGTTCAGCCCCTGACTGCCGACCTCCGTCGCGATTTCACTGACTCCCTGCCACTCGCCTGGCCGCAAATGGTCCGGTAAAAACCCCCAGCCCCTCCCCTGCTCCAGCGCATGGCGCAACAGGGTAATTTCATTCATATACAGCGTATGGCCGGAAATCTGCAGCCGGCGGGCGATTTGATCGTCACTGCGCCGGTGCATCACTAACTGCGGCGTCAACGAAAGATTCAATAGCGTCAGCGGCCGCGGAGCGTCGTGGAACAGGCTGTCCGCCGCGTAGAAACGCAGATCCACGGTGCCGAGCGCCCGCCACTCCATTTCGCTCCCCAGCGTGCGGTTGTTAGCCTGACAAATCGCCATCTCCGCCACGCCATCGCTCAGCGCCTGCTCGGCTTCGCGACGCGAGGCGCTCCAGCAGCTCAGGCGGATCTGCCGTCGGGCCAGGTTATCGGCCAGCGCACAGAGAAATTCACGCGGCACGAAGGGATCGTACACCAGACGCAGCGCCTGCCCGGCGGTTTGCGGCAGCGTTTGCGCAAAAGACTCGAAAGCCTGCGCCTGACGCAACAGCAGATGCGCCTGGCGAAACAGCTGCTCGCCCTCGGCGGTTAGCGTCAGGCTACGTCCTTCACGGCTGAACAGCCGGTAGCCCAGCGCATCTTCCAGATAGTCCAGCAGATCGCGCAGCGTGGTCCGGTCTTTAGCTAAACGAATGGCCGCCTGCGACAGGCTGCCGGTCTCAGCAATCGTCGCGAAGGCTTCAATCTGTGCGAATGAATACTGTAGGGTTTTCATCCTTTTTCTCCCTTAAGGGGGAAAATCCCCCATGTGCTGATTTTAGCCGGCGCGCGCCGATTTATATACTGCGCAGCGAATCTATGGCAAACGAGGAAATGACAATGATAAGAAAACCACTGGCCCTGGCGTTAATATTGGCGGCTCTGCCGGCGGCGGCAATGGCGCAACACTGCGGCAGCCTGACGCTGGATGTCTGCCCAACGCCTTACGATCAAACGCTACCCGCGGCCAAAGACATGCTCAGCTGGGATCAGACTTCACGCGTGATTGGCTTTCGCAATGACTATCGCAACTATATCGGCGATGTCTTCCGCCACGGCGCCTCGACGCCGCTGGAGCGCGCTGAAAAACAACTGACCGATGCCCGCTATACGCTCAACGGCCACACCTGGAATTTGCAGGATTACCTGAAGCGCGAGAACGTCAGCGGTATGCTGGTGCTGAAAGATGGTAAAGTCGCCTGGAAATATCTCGCCGAAGGTAATACCGACACCACCCTGTGGACCTCGCGCTCGGTAGGCAAATCGGTGGTCTCGACGCTGGTCGGTATCGCCATTCAACAGGGTAAAATCCACTCCCTTGATGACCTGATTACCGTTTATGAACCCGAACTGAAAGGCACCGCCTGGGACGGCGTGACGCTGAAGCAGTTGATTCAACACACCAGCGGGGTGGAATGGAATGAAGACTACACCGACCCGCAGTCGCATTTCGCCCGCCTGACCCAGTGTGAAGCGCAGCCCGGCGCCTATGCCTGCGTGCGTAAGATCGTCACCGGCCTGGCGCGTCAACACCCGGCGGGTGAGCAGTGGTCCTACTCTTCCGGCGGCGCCTGGCTGCTTGGGGATATCCTGGAGCGCGCCACCGGCATGTCGCTAGCCGCCTGGCTTGAACAGGCTCTATGGCAGCCGGCCGGGATGGCCCACGACGGCGTGTGGCATGCTTATCAGCAAGGGAAGCACGACGTCGGCGCCCACGGCTTTAACGCCACCCTTGAAGACTGGGGCCGCTTTGGTGAATTCGTTGCCCGTGACGGTCGGTTAAGCAATGGCAAACAGCTGGTGCCGACTGGCTGGTTCGATCAAGCCGCCAGCTGGACCAAGGCGCTAAACTCGGTCTCGGCAGCGCATCCGGAGGGTATTTACGGCTATCAGTGGTGGAATAACGCGATTCCGGCGAATGCGCAAAACGTCCAGCCGACGCCGCAGGAAGGGCTTAAAGGGTCGCTGTGGGCGCTGGGGATCTACGGCCAGGTGATCATGGTGAACCGCGCGGAACACCTGGTGATCGTCCAGTGGTCGACCTGGCCGCAGGCGGAACCTTCCTTCAACGCTCAGCCGTTGGAAGCGGCGCTGATGTACAGCGCCATTGCCCGCGAGCTGCGTTAACTCCCCGCTCCTTGCCGCTCAGCCGGCGAGGAGCGTGTCGGCATTCAGCGCCAGGTGTTGCAGCAGGATAATGGTTTTAGCATCCATGATCTCGCCATCGCGAATAGCCTGCAGCGCCCGCGTCAGCGGCCACTCCAGTACTTCAATGTCCTCACCTTCCGCCGCCAGTCCGCCGCCGTCGCCCCGACGGTCATCGGCCTGATATTCGGCGATAAAAAAGTAGAGTTTTTCGGTGACGGAGCCGGGGCTCATAAAGACGGTGAAGACGGGTTCGACACGGGTCACGCGAAAGCCGGTCTCCTCTTCCGCTTCGGCAACGATCCGCGCCTCCGGCGAGGCGTTATCCAACAGCCCGGCGGCCGCCTCAATGAGATATCCGTCGTGGCCATGAGTAAATACCGGAAAACGGAACTGACGGGTCAGGACCACCGTCCGCTTTTCCCGGTTGTAGAGTAAAATGACTGCGCCGTTGCCCCGGTCATAAGCCTCGCGGCTCTGCTCCTGCCAGCGACCGTCCCGACGCAGCAGTTCGAAGGTATATTTTTTCAACGTGTACCAGTTATCCGAGAGCAGCGTCTCGCGAACGTGGCGGACGTGCGGTGCATGTGTTTGCATGTTATTTCCCCTTTGAGGTGACAGCAGGCACCATAACATGCATAATCGTGCACAAACAAGATCATTCGATGAAGGAAAACCGATGCTCGCCAGTCAGAGAAAACAGCAGATCCTCCAGATCCTCACCGAGGAAAAACAGGTGATGTCCGGGGAGCTAAGCCAGCGGTTTAACGTCTCCGAGGACTCCATTCGCCGCGATCTGCGCGAGCTGGCGGCGGA
>NZ_JAGRQY010000118.1:0-11969 GCF_018223905.1 Klebsiella sp. 28 | reverse complement strand
TCCCGGAAGGCCGGGGCAGCCCGCATGGATGCGGGCTGAGGGCCGTGTTTTGCACGGACGCTGCCTCGGCCCGACCCGAAGCCTGCAGGGATAAGTCGAAGGCACCGCGCAGCGGCGATGTTGCTGGCCGGAGCCCGGGGGTACAGGGGGCGGCGGCGACTGGCCGCCCCCTGTGCGCTCCCTGCGCCATGAGTGACATAACGCAGAAGAAATATTGGGAGCGCAATCTGCCCGGAATTAACACAGAAGCTGTAGCCCTGCCAGACGCAGCGCGAACAGGGAAATATTCAGTTGTGACGTTATTTCGCCGGGTGGCGGCTGCGCCTTACCCGGCCTACCGGGGCCTCTCACAGGCTCACACCTCGCAGGCCCGGTAAGCGCAGCGCCACCGGGCGATGCCATCAGGCACGGAGCCGCTTTATTGCCGGGTGGCGGCTACGCCTTACCCGGCCTACCGGGGCCTCTCACAGGCTCACACCTCGCAGGCCCGGTAAGCGCAGCGCCACCGGGCGATGCCATCAGGCACAGAGCCGCTTTATTGCCGGGTGGCGGCTACGCCTTACCCGGCCTACTTGTCCGGCTCCGACTGTCTGTAGGCCCGGTAAGCGCAGCGCCACCGGGCGATGCCATCAGGCACGGAGCCGCTTTATTGCCGGGTGGCGGCTGGCGCCTTACCCGGCCTACCGGGGCCTCTCACACGATCACACCCCGTAGGCCCGGTAAGCGCAGCGCCACCGGGCGATGCCATCAGGCACAGAGCCGCTTTATTGCCGGGTGGCGGCTGGCGCCTTACCCGGCCTACGATTCGCGCAACCTGTCGTTAATTTATTCACCAGTCTTGCTGAAACTGCCGGTGTTGCGGCCTCAACATCGCTGAGACGTTCCCGGAAGGCCGGGGCAGCCCGCATGGATGCGGGCTGAGGGCCGTGTTTTGCACGGACGCTGCCTCGGCCCGACCCGAAGCCTGCAGGGATAAGTCGAAGGCACCGCGCAGCGGCGATGTTGCTGGCCGGAGCCCGGGGGTACAGGGGGCGGCGGCGACTGGCCGCCCCCTGTGCGCTCCCTGCACCATGACTGCCATAACGCAGACAATTAACCGGGAGCGCAATCGGCCCGGAAGTAACATAGAAGCTGTAGCCCTGCTAAGCGCAGCGCGAGCAGGGACATTACCGGTTGCGCCGTTATTTTGCCGGGTGGCGGCTGGCGCCTTACCCGGCCTACGGTCCGCGTCATGTATAGCCTTCCCCCCTCTCCCCGCCGGGAAGAGGGATTGCCTCAGGCGCTGGCGCCGTCCAGCCGCGCCACTTGCTCCGCGCTCAGGCTCAGCGCCGCCGCGCGGGCAAAACTCTCCACCTGAGCCACGCTGGTGGCGCTGGCGATCGGCGCGGTCACCCCTTCGCGGCCGATCAGCCACGCCAGGGCCACTTCCGCCGGCTTCGCCCCCTGCTCCTCCGCGACCGCCGCCAGGGTATCGATAATTCGCATCCCGCGTGGATTCAGGTACTTACCAATCTTGCCTCCGCGCTGGCTCTGCGCCAGATCCGACGGCTGACGGTACTTACCGGTTAAGAACCCCGAGGCCAGGCTGTAGTAGGTCACCACCCCGATATCGCGGCTGACGCAGAGATCGCACAGCGCGCCTTCAAAGGCGGAGCGGTGGTAGAGGTTATATTCCGGCTGCAGCACCTGCCAGGCAGGCAAGCCGCCCTTGCGCGCCACCTCCAGCGCCCCCGCCAGCTGCATCGCATCGAGGTTAGAAGCCCCCATCGCGCGGATTTTTCCGGCCTGCTGCAGGCTATGGAAGGCCTCCAGCGTTTCCGCCACCGGGGTTTGCGGATCCGGCCAGTGGGAGAAGTAGAGGTCGATATAATCGGTATTCAGGCGACGCAGAGAGTCGTCAACCGCCTGTTGGATCCAGGCTTTGCTGAGCCCTTTATGGCCGGGGAGGCCGAGATCGGAGCCGACTTTGGTGAAAATTTTGACTTTATCGCGCATGCCGGGGCGCGCCTGTAGCCAGCGGCCGATTATGGTTTCAGATTCGCCGCCCTGGTTGCCCTCCGCCCAGCGGGAATAAACATCCGCCGTATCGATAGCGTCAAAACCGTGGTCAACGAAAGCATCAAGAAGAGCAAAACTGGTTTTTTCATCGATGGTCCAGCCAAAGACGTTGCCGCCAAAGGCTAATGGGGCGATGGAAAATCCGGTTTTGCCCAAAGGACGTGTCATCATGCCGAGTACTCCTTAGCTTATATTCTGCTTCCCTCAGGTAACCACAGGGGTCAGGAGAGGAGGTCGATTGGATAATCAGAAAAGGAATCTTACGGCGGGCGCTCCACGCCCGCAGGTACACTCTGACATTATGTCCCGGAATAAACATCAAAGCTAAAATATTTGCCAGCTAATTTTTTATAGGTGCCGTCGGCAAGAATCTTCGCAATCGCGCCGTTAATTTCCTGACGCAGCGCCTCATCGTCTTTACGCAAACCTATCGCCGCCCCGGCGCCAAACAGCGTATCGTCCTGCAGATGGCCGCCGACAAAGGCGAATTCCTTACCCTGCGGCTGCTGCAGGAAGCTGTAGTCGGCCATCATCCCGGAGAGCACCGCGCCGTCGATGCGCCCCGACTCCAGGTCACGCACCACGCTATCGGCCCCCTGGTAGGCCACAATGTTTATCCCCTGCGGCCGCCAGTGCTGGTTAACATACGTCTCCTGCGCCGAGCCCTGCTCCACGCCGATGGTTTTGCCCTTCAGCTGTTCCGGCGTATTGCCTTGCAGGGTATTTTTACGCGCCACGAGGAACACCGGCCCGTTATACAACTTGTCGCTAAAGGCAATCTGCGCTTTGCGCTTCTCGGTCATGTACATCCCGGAAAGGATCGCGTCGAATTTACGCGCCTTCAGCGCCGGGATAATGCCGTCGAAATTGCTTTCCACCCACACGCATTTCGCCTGCAGCTGCTGACAAATGGCGTTGCCTAAATCGATATCAAACCCCGCCAGCTTGCCCTGCGGATCTTTCCATTCAAACGGCGCGAAAGTCGGGTCAACGCCGAAGCGGATCTCCTTTCCCCCTTCGGCCAGCGCCGACGTCGACGCCATTAAGGCCAGCCATAGCAACAGTGATTTTTTCATTCGCGTTCTTCTCCAGAGATTAGCGACAGTGTTTTTCCACCAGACGGGCGAACAGCGTCGCGCCGGTGGTGATAATGTCATCGTTAAAGTCGTAGCCGGGGTTGTGCACCATGCAACCGCCCTTCTCCCCTTTCTCGCCATTGCCGAGCAGGAAGTAGCTGCCCGGGCGTTCGCGCAGCATAAAAGCGAAATCCTCGCTGGCGTTCATCGGCGAGATCGACTCCAGGACTCCTTCGCGGCCAAACACCTCCAGCGCCAGCGCCCGGGCGAAATCGGTCTCTTCAGGACTGTTGGTTAATACCGGATAGGAGTCGTAAACCTCCACTACACTGCTGGCGCCATAGCTTTTGGCGGTAAAGTCAGCGAGCTCGTGAATACGCTTGATCAGCAGGTCGCGGATTTCCGGCTTCATCGCCCGCACGCTCAGCTCCATCACCGCGCTCTCCGGAATGACGTTGGAGGCGATACCGGCCTGGAAGGTGCCGACGCTGACCACTGCCGTTTCCCCCGGCGGCACGTTGCGCGCCACAATGCTCTGCAGGGCCATCACCAGCGCCGCACCGGCGACGATCGGGTCGACGGTGCGCTCGGGGTGGGCGCCGTGGCCGCCGTAGCCGGTAATCGTGATTTTGACGGTGTCCGCCGAGGCCATGAAGTTGCCGGCGTAGAAGCCCAGCTTGCCTACAGGCAGGCCTGGCATGTTGTGCAAGCCAAAGATGCGTTCGCAGGGGAACTGCTCGAACAGGCCGTCTTTAATCATTAAATCCGCGCCGCCGATAGCCTCTTCCGCCGGCTGAAAAATCAGATGCACCGTGCCGTTGAACTGACAGGCCGGCGAGGCGATATATTTCGCCGCCGCCAGCAGAATGGTGGTGTGACCGTCATGGCCGCAGGCGTGCATTTTTCCTGGCGCCGTGCTGGCCCAGGGTAAACCAGTGGTTTCCTCGATCGGCAAGGCATCCATATCGGCGCGTAAACCGATGGTGCGCGGAGAATCGCCTTTGCTCAGGCTGCCGACCACGCCGGTTTTGCCAAGACCGCGCGTCACCTGATAGCCCCACTCCGTCAGCTTGCTGGCGACCAGTTCGCTGGTATTAAACTCTTCAAGACTTAATTCCGGATTGGCATGTAAATAATGACGGATAGAAATCATTTCCGCTTCCGTCGCTTTAATTTCTGGAATTACATAATCACTCATGCCGCTCTCCGGGAAATAAATTAAGGACTTATCACGGTATCGCGATGAAAAGTTTATGCAAGCAGCATTTCTAATACCTGGAATGGACGCATCTTATTTAATAATCCACTCACCACAGCGCAATGAATAATAAAAATAGTGCAATTAAAAAATAAAAGTTTATTTTTTTGAGAATTTCCCGTTATTTACCCTACCCTGCACGGCCACATCCAGCGTTATATAAAATAAACGGGCAGACAATTACAGAGGCTTTTCCTTCTCGCTATCGTCACGTTGGCGGGCTGCAGCGCGCCGATCGCCGCCTCCACCAGCGGCGTGGCGTCAGATACCGCCTCCCTGCCCTCGAAGGTCAACGTTTATCATCTGACCGAAAAAGAACTGTCCACCCAGGCAACGATCAATGGTTATAAATACTGGCCGGATGCTGCGCTGGATCCGTAGCTTTCCGCGAGTGCGCCATCGCCGGATCAGGCTTTTCCTGACCCGGCGTCGCGGAGCAGCGCATTTAGTGGCCGAGGGCGCCACTTACCAGAATCGAGGTGATGATCCCGGTCGCCGCGGCGATCAGCACATAGTTACCGTCGATATAGGACCAGTGATGGCCTTCCGGCGGGGGCGGCAGGCCGCGGTCGCTCCAGTCGCGGACGCGATATTCATCGCCACGGAACGGCGCCGGAGCCGGGTGGCCTTTGCGGAAATCGCTCCCGCGCCAGGCGAAATGGTCCTGCTCATGACGTGCCAGATCGCGTTTGTCATGGCCGTCGCGATCCGGGCCACGCTGGTCATGGTCGCCCTGATGATGCGCGTCAGGTCCGCCCTGCGGTGCATGCCCGTCATGGTCCGGACCGTTCTGCCACACCGTGGGTTGCCCCGGACGATGGCCGTCGTTCGGGCCATCGGCAAAGGCCGGGACGCTCAGCACACAGGATAAAATTACTGCCAGAGAAATCATCTTTTTCATGGTACACCTCCTGATTCAGCTCCTTTGTACCGGGCAAATGTGAAGAAAGAGTGAGTAACTGGTTAACCAGGACGATTCCTGGCATCGGCAGTTGCTGTGCTGCGCAACAGCCAGGCTGCGGGAGGAAGGACAATAAAAAAGGCCGCTTTCGCGACCTTTATTCAGACAGGTAAAAGGACTTATTCAGTCACTTTATTTTTTAACTCTTCGGCGCCGGTTTTGGTTTTATCCCAGCCCTTTTCCGCACCGGATTTGGTGGCGTTCCAGCCTTTTTCACTGACCTCTTTGGTCTTATCCCACCCCTTCTCGGTGCCTTCTTTGGTCTTGTTCCAGGTTTTCTGCGCGCCTTCGCTCACCTGGCTGCCGACGCTGTCCTGCTTGCCTTCGGCGGCGTATTTCGCCTTCAGCTGCTGCTCTTCGCCCTCGTGCTGGGCCTGATGCAGCTTCTCTTTAGCGGTGTTGGCGTTGGCATTCGCCGCCGCGACGGTATCATCTGTTGCATGTGTTGTCGCAGCAAAAACCGGAGCCGCAACCAGAATAGCCGATAACGCAATCATTGCTTTTTTCATAATATCCTCTCTCACGTGTCGTGTTATGAGTCGCATTCAGGATGGCACAACGAACCGGGGATGACATTAGGAATTAGCCTGAAAAACGTCTTCGACCTCCAGCCATGGCAGAAAATGCTGCCGCCTCGCGCGCCCTGTCGGCGTTGGCATAATTTCCAACATGTTTGTTACATTTTATGAAATTTGCCCTTGATATACTTGCCGTTGACGTTTACTCGAGAATAATTCTCAGAATCATTATATTTATAAATTGGCAAACGGAACTCATTTTATGGCAAGAAAATCAGTAAGATCGCTGTTACTTACTGCGCTGCTCGCGACGCCCCTCCTCAGCTATGCAACCCAATATCCCCTGACGGTCACGGACCTCGACGGCCGGCAGGTCACCCTCGCCAAAGAGCCGCAGCGTATTATTTTGCAGGATGGCCGCGACATTATGACCCTCGCCCTGCTGGACCGGGACAATCCGTTTAAACGGCTGGTGGCATGGAATAATCTGGCGAAAAAGCAGGATGTTGCCACCTGGCAGATGCTGAAAACGACGTGGCCGCAGTCGGCCACGATCCTTGACATGGGCTTCAGCGATAAAGGGAACGTCGATCTTGAAAGCGTCATCGCCCGTCAGCCGGATCTGATGATCGCCCAGCTGCGCGCCAGGCCAGCGCTGATGGAGAGCGGCGTCATCGACAAGCTCAGCGCCCTGCACGTTCCGGTGCTGTTTGTCGACTATGAGATCGACCCGGCGAAAGATACCGCCCCCAGCATCGACCTGCTGGGCAAAGTCCTTAACCGCGAGAGCCAGGCCAAAGCCTTTACCGATTACTATCGTCAGCAGCTGCAGTCGATTCGCCAGAAGACCGCGACCATCACGCCGAAGGCCAACGTCTTCGTGGAAGCGCTGGCCGGCAACAGCGACGCCTGCTGCTTTACCCACGGCCACAGCGGCTGGGGCGGGCTGGTGGAGGCGGTCGGGGCGAACAATATCGGTTCGCAGCTGCTGCCGGGCGCCTCCGGGTTCGTTTCGCTGGAGAAAATCATCAGCATGAAGCCCGACGCCTGGATCATGACCGGCTCGAAGCGCGGCAACAGCCAGGTGTTGCCCCTGGGTTATGCGGTTAAGCCAGAGGCGGTGAAGGCCCTGGCGCAGACGCTGCTGGCGCGACCTGGGGTCAGCCAGATCCCGGCGGTACAGGAAAAGCGGGCCTATGGCGTTTATCACCACTTCTATAACCACCCGTGGAATATTGTCGGCATGGAATACCTGGCGAAAGATATCTACCCGCAGGCCTTCGGCGATCTCAACCCGGATGAGACGTACCATTATATTGTGCGCCATTTCACCGACCTGCCGGACCAGCCGTTCGTCTTCTCCTGGCAGCAGAGCGAGTAAATACAGCATGCGTTTAACCTCCGACTCCGTGCTCGACGGGCTGCCCGCCGGGACCTCTGGCGTGATGGATGACTATCGCCGTATCGTGCGTCGCCGTCTGCTGCTGATCCTCCTGCTGGCGCTGTTGATTGTCGCGTCGCTGCTGCTCGATTTTATGCTCGGCCCCTCCGGTCTGCCGCTGCAGAGCCTGTGGCAGACGTTAACCGATCCGGCCAGCGCCGATCCGGGCACGCGCGCCATCGTCTGGGATATCCGTCTGCCCTATGCGGTGATGGCGATTATCGTCGGTCTGGCGCTGGGACTGGCCGGCGCCGAAATGCAGACCATCCTCAATAACCCGCTGGCCAGCCCGTTTACCCTCGGCGTCTCCTCGGCTGCGGCGTTTGGCGCCGCGCTGGCGATTGTGCTCGGTATTGGCCTGCCCGGTATTCCCGGCCAGTGGTTTATCTCGGCCAACGCCTTTATCTTCGCCCTGCTGGCGGCCCTGCTGCTGGACGGCATCACCCGCTGGACCCAGGTGGCCACCTCCGGCGTCATTCTGTTCGGCATCGCGCTGGTCTTTACCTTTAACGCTCTGGTCTCGATGCTGCAGTTCATCGCCAACGAAGACACGCTGCAGGGGCTGGTGTTCTGGACCATGGGCAGCATCGATCGCGCCTCCTGGAGCAAAGTCGCCATCCTGCTGGTCGCCCTGGCGCTGGTGATGCCCCTGTCGCTGCGCAGCGCGTGGAAGCTGACCGCCCTGCGGTTGGGCGAGGACCGGGCCATCAGCTTTGGCATTAACGTTCGCCGTCTGCGCCTGACCACGCTGCTGCGGATCAGCATTCTGTCAGCGCTTTCGGTGGCCTTTGTCGGGCCAATCGGCTTTATCGGCCTGGTGGCGCCGCATATTGCGCGGATGCTCTTCGGCGAAGACCATCGCTTTTACCTGCCCGCCAGCGCGCTGATCGGCGCCTTGGTGCTCTCCCTGGCCTCCATCGCCTCGAAAAACCTGATCCCGGGGGCCATTATTCCGGTGGGGATCGTCACTTCCCTGGTCGGGGTCCCGTTCTTTTTGAGCATCATTTTACGTCATCGGGGGCAGGTATGAGCGACCAGACATTATCCGGGCTGTCGCTGTCTCACTTCAGCGCCGGCTACCCCAGACGCAAGGTGATCGAGAACCTGACGGTTCCCCATCTGCCGCGAGGGAAAATCACCGCGCTGCTGGGGCCAAACGGCAGCGGTAAATCAACGTTAATGCGGGCGATGGCGGGTCTGGGCCCCTGCCGCGGCGAGCTGCTGCTGGAGGGGGAAAATCTGCTGACGCAGCCGTTCTCACGTCGCGCAGAGCAGGTGGTCTATCTTCCGCAGACGCTGCCCGCCGGCGTGCATCTGCATGTGCTGGAGTCGATTATCGTTGCCCAGCGCGCCGCCGGAGGACGCCACAGTCCGCAGCGCCAGGAGGAGGTGATGGCGCTGCTGCGACAGCTGGGGATTGCCCATCTGGCGATGAGCTACCTCGATCAGCTCTCCGGCGGGCAAAAGCAGCTGGTGGGTCTCGCCCAGTCGCTGATCCGCCAGCCGCGCCTGCTGCTGCTCGACGAACCGCTCAGCGCCCTTGACCTCAACTACCAGTTTCACGTGATGGATCTGGTGCGCCGGGAGACCCGGCGGCGCAACATCGTGACCCTGGTGGTGGTGCACGACATCAATATTGCCCTGCGTCACGCCGACCACGTGCTGATGCTCAAGGCGGGCCAGCTGCTCGGCGACGGCACCCCGGCCGCGGTCATCACCCCCGAGACTCTGGCGGCCGTCTATGGGGTGCGCGGGCGTATTGAACCCTGTTCGCAGGGGGTGCGGCAGGTGATTATTGACGGCCTGGTGGACAGCGAGGCCTGACCGCGGCGCGGGGCGGCACGTCCGCCCCGCGCCCGCCGGCTTAGTGATCGAGATAGATATAGTTTTCCCAGCTTTTCATACGGATCAGGATCTTCCTGATCAGCGACAGCTCTTTCAGATGATCCGAGTAGACCGCCGCCTCGAGGGTGGCCCCCTGCGGCAGAGCGTATTCGGCAAAACGCGGATCGGTCACCTTCAGCACCACCAGCGCCCGGCCATGGGTATTGAGCGCGTCTGTGGTCAGCAGTTTGCCCTGCCCCTGGAACTGGCTCTCGCCAATCGCCGGCAGCACGTCGGCCACTTCTCCGCGAAAGACGGTGCCCGGGATAGCCGGAAACATCAGCTCCGCGGGCTCGCCTTTGTGCAGACGCTGCAGGGCGTTCTGGCGAAATGCCGCGACGTACTCCCGCGAGGCGGCGCCCTCCACCGGCACAAAGGTCATCAGCGGGATCATCCCCAGCGCAGTGGACATGGTGCCCGGCCGTAAGCCGACGGTACTGACATAGCCATCCTCCGGGGCGCGGACGACGGTGTTCTCCAGCTGAAACTGCGCCTTTTGCAGCTGCGCCAGCAGGGAGGCCACGGTGGTGTTTTTGCCCTTCACCACAGAGTCCAGCGCATTACGCGCCTGAACCACCTTCGCCTGAGCCGCGCTGACGCTGGCTTCATCGGCTTTCCACGTCTGCAGACGGGTATCAACCATTTGATCGGAGAAGGCGCCCTGGGCATGGCCCTCCCGATAGCGGGCATACTCCCGCCGCGACTGGTCGCGCTGGGCCACCGCACGGCTCAGCTCGGCCTGCGCCTGGCTTAACGCCGCGTTTAAGGAGAGCGCATCCTGACTGGCTGCTTTTATCTGCGCCTGCAGATCGTCCACTTTCGCCTGGAACGGCGTCGGGTCGAGGGTAAACAGCACATCGCCCTTATGCAGCATCTGGTTAGGCTTCACCGGTACGCTCTGCACCCGGCCGCGCACCTGCGACACAATCGGCACGGTGCGAAACACCTGGTTACCGACGTCGGTATAAGGGAAGTTGTAGTTCATCCCGAAGATCACCGCGCCAATCAGGGCGATACCGCCGAGCACCGCCGTCGGCACGGTCCACTTATTGAGCGGGATGCGAAAAACTTTAAACACCACGATGCATAGCGCGGCGTAGGTCAGCAACATTAACGTTTCCATTATTTTGCCTCCTTCGCTTTCAGAACGTCCACCTCGCGCTGGACCTGTTCCAGCTGCTGGACCACCGTTTCCAGACGCTGATGCAGCGCCTGCTGCTCGTCGGCAATGTGGCGCATCCCCCATCCGCGGTCTTCGCGCCACAGCGTCGCCCAGATCCATAACAAGGGCCACAGCGCGTGGAGGGTAAATAAGCTGACCCAACCGGCATAATGAATCGCATCCTGATGAGGATGACGCCGCTCTTTGGCGATTTCATAAGGAATATCGTGAATAACAATCACGCCATAAAAAAGTATTAAGGCCACGGCGATCAGAATGGCCAGCGCCACATAGTCCAGGGTCATAAAATAACTCCAGAGTGCAAGGTTAAATAAATAAAACAGCCAGATTCAGGCGTAACGGGGCCGGGGGAAAAAGCGCGCTTAGCGCTTTCCCTGGCGGTAATAGCAACGTGATGGCGTGAATCTGCCGAATCGGATTCAGAATTTCTCAGGAATATGACGGTCGATGGAGATCAGCTTGCCTTTTTTCACCGTGATATATCCCCCCTCGCGCAGCGCGGCCAGCACCTGGTACACATAGCTGCGCGAGAGATTGGTTCGTTTAATAATAAATGCCGACAGGCTCTCATGCTGACCCCCATCAATTTCGCCGCGATATAAATAGCGCGACAGCATCGATTTAATGGTCTGAAAGCTGGTCTGGCTGCCGCGTTCATAGTGGGCATCAAGGGCAAATATGCCCATATAGGCCAGGATCGTGGTCAGCTCTTGCATATAGCCCGGCGACGAATGAAAGAATATTCGCTCAAAATCGCTGGCGGTTATTTTCGCCAGCTGGCACTCGCCCAGACACTGATAATAGAGCGCGACCGACGGACAATAATGTTCCAGTAATCCTAATGGCATATGCGCGATAACAATCCCGACCAGGTTCTGCTCATCGCCAAAGGCCAATGTCATTTGCCCCTGCAGCAGAAAGTAGAGATAGCCCGGCTGCGGAATAAAGCCCTGGTCTTTGCCCAAACTCAGCGTTTCACTGCAGGCGATCACCGCCGGCAGATGCGTAGTCAGCGTCAGCTTCTGGTACCGATCGTAAATATCGCCAAAACTGGGGTTCATCGCGCTACGCACTCCTTTACCTTTGGCCACCGCGGCGGGGCTAACCGCGACCTGTTGAACTATACCTAAGCGGGTGGGGAAGGAAAAGTCCAGATCTGGAGTGGCGAAATATTCCGCCTGGCTCACATTTTTTACCCTCGCCTCCCTGTTTCGTGACCCAATCGTTCCGCTTACCGGTGGGCTGTGCTTTAATGAGCTAAACCGGTTTAATAAAGTTTAGCTTAGAGGAGCTTGTCGTATGAATGGAAAAATCTGGGTACTCGGCGATGCGGTCGTCGATCTCCTGCCCGATGGAGAGGGCCGCCTGCTGCAATGCCCCGGCGGCGCGCCGGCCAACGTGGCGGTCGGCGTGGCGCGGCTCGGCGGTGACAGCGGGTTTATCGGCCGCGTCGGCGACGATCCCTTCGGCCGTTTTATGCGTCACACCCTGGCGCAGGAGCAGGTGGATGTGAACTACATGCGCCTCGATGCGGCGCAGCGCACCTCCACGGTGGTGGTCGATCTCGATAGCCGCGGGGAGCGCACCTTT